>NZ_JBQUZW010000006.1:0-255022 GCF_056313665.1 Lysobacter sp. DMC104
TCTTCATGAGTTCTCCTTGGTCTGTCGAGGGTAGAGAACTCACCTCCCGGGCGGCTACATGATTCGTCTCAGGTCAACGGCAGCCCCGTCCTTCCGTCATTCTCTTGGCCGCATATCGAGTCAAAGACAGGTTGTTCTTCGACGGACGGATACTGTCCAAATCCGTGCAGGCGGTGCTTCAGGAAATATGTCTGGCCTTGGCCAAACAGCCCGGGGACCAAAGCCGCATTGGCGGATATCTTCGTGCTTACGAGCGCATCCTGTCTCGCGGGTATGCCGGCGCGGCTTACCACACGCTATCCAAGCTCGCTTCCCCGAGCAACCCAAGCACGGCCGCGTTCTGGAGGCCGGTTGTTATGGTCCGGCGGCGAAAACGGACGAGTAAGCTGACCATCCTGTGGCTACGAGATCGGGCGCCAACGACGGAGGACACATGAGAGCCACTGGGCACGGAACGCCATTATCTTCAACAATGTGGCTCCCGGCGGGCACAAAAGTCTGCGGCTGCTCTCCATTCCGCAAATTTGTCTGCTGCAGTCCCGGTAGGCTAGCGCATGCTCTGTAGAAAAATCATTAGCAAAAACAGACCGTTACAACTCGCCTAATTCTCTACCGTAAACATACGCCTCCAGCGTCTGCTCCACCATGCGCGTGCCGCTGAAATCCGCAGCACGCGCCAGCCCGGCTTCACGAAGGCGTTGTGCCTTCGCCGGGTCGTCGACCAAGTCGACGATGGCTGTCGCCAGCGCGTCCGGGTCGATGCGTGCCAGGCCGTCGGGATCGATCGCGACGTCGACGAGCACGCCGTTGCGGTCGTGTTCGACGATCTCCGCAAGTCCGCCGATGCGGCTGGCGACCAGCGGCACGCCGGCCGCCATCGCCTCGGTCGCCGCGTAGCCGAACGGCTCGTACAGCGACGGCACCACCGCGACCGCAGCGCGCGCGTACAGCGCCCGCAACTGCGGGCGTTCGAGCTTGCCCAGGAATCGCGTCGTCGATGCCAGCAGCGAATCGGCTGCGGCGAACTCCCGCAGCGCCTCCGTGTGGTCTTCCATGCCATCTCCGGCGACGACCAGCCGGAGGTCGTCACGGCCGGTCGCGATGCGGCGGAATGCATGCAGCAGGAAACGCAGGCCCTTCTGCGGTACGAGGCGCCCGGCAAAGACGATCGTCTTCACCGGCGAACCGTCGGCGGCGGCCTCCACGGGACACAGCGCCGCGACGGCCGCGACCGCGTCGGGTTCCACGTCCGCCCAGGGCGCCGCGCCGTTGTGGATGGCGACCACGTTCGCGTCCGCGCGCAAGGTGCGCACATCCTCGGCCACCGAATGGCTGACGGCAATGACCAGATCGCTGGTGCGGCACAGGTCGCGTTCCAGTTCGGCGATGAAGCCCAGTGTGTCCACGCCCCAGCGCGGCGTGAACAGGTGCTCGAGCGAATGCACCGTCGACACGATGGGCCTGCCCCAGCGTTCGCGCAGGCGTCGACCGCAGCGATAGGTGAACCAGTTGTTGCAGTGGATGACGTCCGGGATGCCGCGTCCGCTTTCGCAGCGCCGCGCGACTTCATCCGCGATGCCATCGGAAAACAGGTTGAAGCGTTCGCTGCCGAGCACCAGCGGGTCGACGTCGGCATGCACGAAATGCACCTGCCGGTTGGCTTCGACCAGGGTATCGCGCGGGCCGCATCCACCGATCGCGATGGTCAGGCGCATGTCTTCCGACGCCAGCCCGTTCGCCAGTTGCCCCAGGTACGTGGCCACGCCGCCGATGGTCACGGGCGGGAATTCGTGGGCGAGGATCAGGACGTGCATGGGCGACACATGGCGGTTCGGCATCCTCGTGGGCGATCTTGCAGGCGATGGCGCGCGGGCCTCCCCGCCCGGCGCAATGCGATTCTCGCCGATCGGCGCGCGAATGCAACGCGATCGCGCCCTGCCCCGCGCGAACCGGTTTGTGGTAAGCCTGCACCTCCGCGAACCGCCCCGAGCAGCCCCCCATGCGCGCAACCCTCCTCTACGGTGCCGGCGACGTCCGCATCGAGCACGTCCCGGACGCGAGCCTCGTCCACGACACCGATGCGGTCATCCGCGTCGTCCGCACCTGCATCTGCGGCAGCGATCTGTGGCCGTACCAGTCGATGCCCCCCGGCGAAACCGGGCTGCGCATCGGCCACGAGGCGATCGGGGTGGTCGAGGCGGTCGGCCGCGAAGTGCGCAGGCTCCGCGTCGGCGATTTCGTGATCATGCCGTTCTCGTTCTCCGACGGCACCTGCGTGTTCTGCGATGCAGACCTGCACGGCTCGTGCGTGCAGGGCGGGCTGTTCGGCATGGGGCCGGTGGCGGGTGCGCAGGCGGAAGCGGTGCGCGTGCCGCTGGCCGACGGCACGCTCTACCCCGTCGGCGCCACGGCCGACGAGGCGATGCTGGCGTCGCTGCTGACGCTGTCGGACGTGATGGGCACGGGCCACCATGCGGCCCGTGCCGCGCAAGTCGCGCCGGGGAAGACGGTGGCGGTGATCGGCGATGGCGCGGTCGGCCTGTGCGGCGTGATCGCCGCAAAGCGCCTGGGCGCCGAGCGCATCCTGCTGCTCGGCCGCCATGCCGATCGCGTCGCGCTGGGCCGCGAGTTCGGCGCGACGGATGTCGTGGGCGAACGCGGCGAAGCGGCGGTCGCGCGCGTGCGCGAACTCACGAACGGTTTCGGCGTGCATTCGGTGCTGGAGTGCGCGGGACATGGCGAATCGATGGCGACGGCGATCCTCATCGCGCGCCCCGGCGGCCATGTCGGGCGCGTCGGCGTGCCGCAGGACGCCACCCTGCCCGCGTCCATGCCGGCCTTCATGCGCAACATCACCATCAGCGGCGGCCTGGCGCCGGCGCGCGCCTACATCGACGAACTGTTGCCCGACGTCCTGGAGGGACGCATCGAGCCCGGGCGCGTGTTCGATCGCACCACCGGCCTGGACGACGTGCCCGACGGCTATCTCGCCATGCAGGAGCGGCGGGCGCTCAAGGTGATGGTCGCCCCCTGAAACGCAGCGGCCGGCCTCAGGCCGGCATCGTCACGGGCGCATCCGTCGAAGCGCGCTGCAGCGTCGCCGCGCGCAGTTCCGCGTAGTCGCGCGAAGTCGCGGCCAGCAGCGATTCCGGTCCCTGCGCCACCAGCCGACCATCGCCCATCAGCAGCACTTCGTCGAAGTGCTGCAGCAGGTCCAGCCGATGCACCGAGGCCACGAGGCAGGTGTCGGCGAATTCGGCGAAGAGATTGCGGTACACCGCGGCTTCCGTCCGCGCATCGAGGCTCGCGGTCGGTTCGTCCAGCAGTATCAGCGAACTTCCGCGCGCAGCGAGGATGCCTCGCGCCAGCGCCACGCGCGCGCGCTGTCCGCCCGACCAGTTCGCGCCCTTCTCCGCGATCTGCACCTGCAGCGGATCGGCATCGGCGGCCATGAACTCCGTCACCATCGCCAGTTCCAGCGCGCGCGGCAGCGTGTCCCGCGACGGCGGGCCCTCCAGCGATTCGCACATCGACAGATTGTCGGCGAGGGTCGCCTCGAACAGTTCGGCGTCCTGCGGGATCATCGTCGTCGAGCCCCGCAGCAGGCGCGCAGCGTCGCGTGGCGTGTCCGCGACCAGGCCATCGGACGTCTCGACGACGATGCGGTCCGCGACGTACAGACCGGCGAGCACGCGCATGAGCGTGCTCTTGCCCGAGCCGCTCTTGCCGATCAGTGCATACCGCTTGCCACGCTGGAGCGACAGCCGGATGTGGTCGAGCGTGGGCGCTTCGTCGCGGCCGTCGACATGGCGGAACACCACGTCGCGAAGGTCGCAGCGTTCCCACGACAGCGGCACGATCGGCGCGTCCAGTTCTTCGTCGACCTCGGCGTGGCGGATGGGATCGGCGCTCTGGTAGTTGGCGTATTGCCCCGCGAACTGCTGGAAATTGGTGGCCACCGAGGCCACGACCGCACCGGCCTGCACTGCGTATTCCCAGACCATGTAGACGCTGCCGAGCATCAGTCGCTGCCCGCCCGACGACGGGCGCAGCACGAGCCACGCGTACAGGCCGACCAGGCAGCAGCTCAGCAGGCGGCTCGCCATGTCGACCACGAACCATTTGCTTTCGTTGAGCACGATCATCCGCTTCAGCGGCACGAAGATGCCTTCCACCAGTTGCCCGAGCAGGCGCACGAACGGGCGCACCTGGCGCAGGGCGAACACGGTGGTCGCATTGCCCAGCGCATCCGCGAGCACCGCGCCGTAGCGCCGGTCGGCGTCGTTGGTGCGGATCGCCAACCGCACGATCGCGCGGTCGAAGCCCGCGACGGACGTGGCGATCACGACCAGGCCCAGCGCCGCCATGCCGCCCACCAGCGGATGGATGACGACGAGCGCGGCGACCGGGCCGACCAGCCGCACCGCGCTGCTGAGGTACATGAACTGGCTTTCGGCGAAGTTGCCCAGCGCGGCGCTGCTCTGCTGCACCCGCTGCGCGGTGGCGACCGAATGGTGCCGGTCGTGCCACGACAACGGGAACGACAGCAGGCGCTGGGTCAGCGTGGTCGCCACCCGCGCGCGCACGGCGAGCGCGATGTTGCGTTCGAAGATCCGCCCGGGCGCATGGATCACCCAGCTGCCCAACGCAGCCGCGAGCACGGCGACGAGCCAGAGGGCCGCCTCCCCCGCCCCGGCGCCGCCCTTCGCCTGGAGGACGTTGAACGCGCGGCCGAGCAGATAGGGGATCAGCAGCAGCACCAGCTGCGCACCGATCAGCAGCAGCATCGAACTCACCAGCGTGGTGCGCCTGCCGCGTGCCTGCCGCCAGAGTTCTCGGTAGAGCAGCAGGACCGGGCTGACCGGCCTGCCCTGCTTCGCCTCGTCGGGATTCATGCGATTCCAGCAATGTGGGACGGGATGCCGCAACGCACTGTAGTGGAGCAGCCCCAAAACTCAACCTTCCGGATGCCGTCTCCGGCTTGCCGCACCGCGCCTTGTGGGGGGCAAGGGGCCATGCAATACTCCGGCCGCGACGGAAACGGATCAAGTCTAAGGTTGGAGACGCGCGTGTCACAGAGCGCCATGATCAAGGGCTACGACACGGCCATGCAGGGTGCCGTGATCGAGGCCTACTACGGCTCCAGCGACTTCTACAACTTCGGATTCTGGACTCCGGACACGAAGACCCAGTCGCAGGCTTCCGAACAGCTCGTCGAACGCCTTCTCGCGTTCATTCCCGACGATGCTCGCCAAGGATGCATCCTCGACGTGGCCTGCGGGCTGGGGGCTTCCACCCGCCATCTGCTGCGCCATTTCCCCGCGGACCGCATGGTCGCCATCAACGTGTCCGGGCAGCAGTTGGAGCGCGCCCGCCGCAATGCACCGGGATGCGACTTCCGGGTGATGGACGCGACCCGGCTGGATTTCCCCGACGCATCGTTCGACAACATCCTCTGCGTCGAGGCGGCATTCCACTTCGATACCCGCGAGGCCTTCCTGCGCGAAGCCCTGCGCGTGCTCAAGCCCGGCGGCAGGCTGGTGCTGTCCGACATCCTGATGTCCGGGCTCTCGCCGACCACGGCGAAACGCACGCACATCCCCGATGCCAACGCAATGACGTCGCCCGCCGGGTACGAACCCGCGCTCGTCGGCGCCGGCTTCGCGGAGGTGACGGTCGTCGATGCGACCGACGCGTGCTGGAAGCCGTTCCTGCGCTCGGTGCGGCAGTTCAAGGCGAGCCATGCGGGCGCCGGTCAGGCTCCGGCCATCCCGCCCTCGCGGCGCGAGGGACCGATCTTCTTCAATCCCGAATACCTGGCGCGTTTCATCCGCGGGTACGTGCTGGCTTGCGCGCGCAAGGCGGCCGATTGACCACGCGTTGAATCCCGGGGGCGTGCGGCCCCTGCGTCGCGCATCGCGTGGATGCATGGCGCCCGGGCGTCGTCCGGGAGGCTCGTCCTGACCATGGAGACACGATGCAATCCGATGTTCCCGCCACCGTTCCCGCTGCAGCGACGGACGAGGTCGATGCAATCCTCCGGCAGGACCCGATGCAGGTCTTCGCACGCATGGACGCGCGCTCACGGCGGGATTACCGCGACCGCGTCCACATGTGGGCCGGGCGCGCACGGCGCGAGGCACCGGAGGTCGCCCGGCTCGTGGTCGAGCTCGCGACGCAGGCCGGCGAGCGCCACGGCGCGTCCGACCGACGCGCGCACGTGGGTTATTTCCTCGTCGACGACGGCATCGCGGACCTCGCCCGCGCCCTGAAGACGAAGACCACCTGGCGCGAAGCCCTGCGCCTGCGCCGGCAGGGCACGCTGGTGTTCGCGTATTGCGCGCTGGCGGGTTTCATCTGCCTCGGCGCCGGCGTGGCGGCGGTGCTGCTGTTCGACATCCGGATGCCCTGGCCGGGCCAGGCCCTGCTCGGGCTTGCGGTGGCGCTGTTCCTGAGCGGCATCATCCCGGGCTGGTTCAACATGGTCATCTCGCGCGCGCTGGTGCCGCGCTGGATGCCGCGCCTCGATTTCCGCCAGGGGATTCCCGATTCGGCGAAGACACTGGTGGTCATCCCCTGCCTGCTCACGTCGCGCGAAGGCACCCAGAAGCTGGCGCGCACGCTGGAACGCCTGTACCTGGGCAGCGTGCGCGCGGGCGTCGGCTTCGCGATGCTGTCCGACTTCGTCGACGCCGATGCCGAGACCGCCGAGGGCGACGACGCGCTGCTCGAACATGCGCGCGCGGAGATTTCCGCGCTCAACGAGCGCCACGGCGGAGGCTTCGCGCTGTTGCACCGACCGCGCCGCTGGAATCCTTCGGAAGGCCGCTGGATCGGCTGGGAGCGCAAGCGCGGCAAGCTGGAGGAGCTCAACGCCTGGCTCGCCGGCGAGCCGTCGCCCTTCACGACGATGCACGGCGACCTGGGCATCGTGGATGGCGCGCGCTACGTGCTGACGCTGGACGACGACAACGCCAACCTCTCGCCCGGCGCCATCGCCGCGCTCGCCGGCGCGATGGCGCATCCGCTGCATCGCCCGGTGCTCGACGCCGGCGGCAAGCGCGTCGTCGCCGGCTTCGTCATCATGCTGCCGCGGTTCCGGATCAGCCTGCCGGACGACGACGAGGCGAGCCGGATGGAGCAACTCTTCCAGTCGACGATCGACATCGAGACGGCGGGCGAGCACTACTCGCCCGAACCCACCGTCGACGTCGACCAGGACGTCTTCGGCGAGACGGTCTACCTCGGCAAGGGCATGTACGACGCCGCGATGTTCCATCGCCTCACCCGCGGGCTCATCGCCGAGAACACCATCCTCAACCACGACGTGCTGGAGAGCGGCCTGCTCCGAGCCGGCCTGGTCAGCGACGTGCTGCTGGACGAGACGTTCGCGCCGACGTTCCTGGCCGCCACCAAGCGCAGCCATCGCTGGCAGCGCGGCGACTGGCAGCAGATCCCGTGGCTGTTCCCGACGGTGCGCAATGCCGCCGGCGTCCGGGTCGAGAACACGGTGTCGCTGTTCGGGCGCTGGAAGCTTCTGCAGAACATCATGCGCCTGCTGTTCCCGGTGTCGGCCATCCTCTGTTTCGTGGCGGGCTGGGCCACGTCGGGCCGCCCCGGCCAGTGGACACTCAGCCTGCTGGCGATCGTCTGGCTGCCTTCCCTGTTCGGGTTGATGCTGGGCGCGATCCGCAGCGCGCTGTCGGGGAACCTCGCATCGATGCTGCGCGGCATGGTGGCGGCGCTGTCCATGCGCCTCGGCGGCTTCATCTTCGGCGTGCACCATGCCCGGGTCGCGCTCGATGCCGTCCTGCGGTCAAGCTACCGGATGTGGATCTCGCACCGGAAAATGCTGGAGTGGACGGCATCGATCATGGACACCTCGCAGCGCGGGCTCACGCTGTGGCAGTACGTGCGGTTGATGTGGTTCTCGCCGGCCTTCGCGATCGCGGTGCTCGTGCTCGTTGCCAAAGTGAATCCGCCGGCGATCACGAGCGCGCTCCCGTTCGCGGCACTCTGGTCGATGGCGCCCTGGCTGGCCTGGTGGTGGAGCCAGAAATCCGGCGAAGGGACCTATTCGGAGCAACCTTCGCAATCGTGACGGCGTACTGCCAGCCCGCTTGCCGGTCCTCCACCCCGGCGGCATCGGGTCCGGTGCAGGAGGAATGCGATGGAGACGGATGCTGAGGGATCGGAGGGTGTCGACAGGATCGACGCCCTCCTCCGCGGGGACCCCGCCCGTGCCTTCGGGCGCATGGACGCGGGATCACGCGAGGATTACCGCGATCGCGTGCATGCGTGGGCCGTGCGGGCGCGACGCGCCGACGAGGACATCGCGCGCGTGGTGCTGTCGCTTGCGAAGGCCGCCTGCGATCGGCTGGGGCCGGACGACCGTCGCGCCCACGTGGGCTACTACCTGACGGACACCGGCATCGTCGACCTCGCCGCGGCACTTCAGGTACGACTGGACTGGCGCGAGCGGCTGCGCGTGCGCACTTCCGATGGCCTGCTGCTCGCGTACTGCGGCCTCGCCTATTCGCTCTGCGCACTGTACGGCGCGCTGTCGGTCCGGTGGCTCGACATCCGCCTGCCCTGGCCCGGCCAGGCGCTGCTGGCGCTGGCGGTCGCGGTGTACGTCAGCGGCATCATCCCCGGTTGGTTCAACATGATCCTCCACCGGTCGCTGGTGCCACGCCGGATGCCCCGGCTCGATTTCGCCGACGGCATCCCCGCTTCGGCGAAAACGCTGGTGGTGATCCCGTGCCTGCTGACTTCACGGGCCGGCATCGAGCGCCTGGCGCGCACGCTGGAACGCCTGCGCGCGCGCAACGCCGAGGCCGGCGCGGGCTACGCGATGCTCTCCGACTTCGTCGATGCCGATGCCGAACGCGCGGACGGCGATGCGGCCCTGCTCGACGCGGCGCGTGCGCAGATCGATGCCCTGAATGCGCGCCACGGCGGCGGCTTCGCGCTGCTGCACCGGCCGCGCCGCTGGAATCCCGCCGAAGGCCGCTGGATCGGCTGGGAGCGCAAGCGCGGCAAGCTGGAGGAGCTCAACGCCTTCCTGGCCGGCGAGGCGTCGCCGTTCGCGACGATGCACGGCGACCTCGGCGTCGTCGACGGCGCGCGCTACGTGCTGACGCTGGACGACGACAACGCGGATCTCTCGCCCGGCGCCATCCGGCAACTGGCCGGCGCGCTCGCGCATCCGCTCAACCGTCCGGTGCTCGACGACAGCGGCCGGCGCGTCGTGGCGGGCTACGTCATCATGCTGCCGCGCTCGCGCATCAGCCTGCCCGGCGAAGACGCGCCAAGCCGGCTCGAGACCCTGTTCCACACGACCGTGGAGATCGAGACCTCGCGCGGGCAGGACGACGAGAAGCCCACCGTCGACGTCGACCAGGACGTGTTCGGCCAGAGCTGCTACGTCGGCAAGGGGATGTACGACGCGCACCTGTTCCATCAGCTGACGCGCGGCCTCATCGCGGAAAACACCATCCTCAGCCACGACATCCTCGAAGGCGCGCTCGTGCGTGCGGCCGTGGTCAGCGACGTGATCCTCGACGAAACCTTCGTTCCCACGTTCTACGCCGCCGCGCGACGCACCCATCGCTGGCAGCGCGGCGACTGGCAGCTCATCCCGTGGCTGCTGCCGTGGATCCGCGACGCATCGGGCCGGCGCGCGAAGAACACGCTGTCGCTGTTCGGTCGGTGGAAATTGTTCCAGAACATCATGCGCGTCCTGTTCCCGATCGCGGCGCTGGTGTGTTTCGTCGCCGGCTGGGCCACGTCGGGCCGGCCCGGCGCATGGACGCTGAACCTGCTGGCGATCGCGTGGGTTCCCGCCTTCGTCGGCCTGTCCATCGGCGCCATCGTGATGCTGCTGTCCGGCGACCTGCGGTCGATGCTGCGCGGGTTGTGGGCGTCGCTGTCGATGCGCGCGGCGACCTTCATCTTCGCGGTGGACCACGCCCGCAACGCGCTCGACGCCATCGTCCGCGCCAGTTACCGCATGTGGGTGTCGCACCGGAAACGGCTGGAGTGGACGGCGTCGATCCTGGTGTCGACGCAGCAGGGGCTCACGTTCCTGCAATACCTGCGGCTGCTGTGGTTCTCGCCGGTCTTCGCGGTTGCCGTGGTTGCGCTCGTCGCGCGCGTCAATCTCCCGGCGCTGTGGAGCGCCGTTCCGTTCGCCCTGCTGTGGTGCATGGCGCCCTTCGTCGCGTGGTGGTGGAGCCAACCGATGGAAGCGTCGCGCACACCAGCGGGGTCTCCACGCACCTGACACGTCAACGGCACCCGGCATCGCTTCAACAAGGAGGACAAGACTGATGCGGATACTCGGCTATTACGGTGGCTTCGGCACCGAGTTCGACGACACTTCCCCGACGCAGACGCACGACGGCGCCGCGGTGCTGATCGAGGACGGCGACGTCGTCGCCGCGATCGAGGAAGAGCGGCTGAACCGGATCAAGCATTCGTACGCCGCACCCCTGCGCGCGACGCGCTTCGTGTTGGCGGAAGCGGGGATCGGGCTGGGCGATGTCGACTGCATCGCGATCCCCTACAGGCCCGAATCCGCCGAACGGCTGCTGCGGAGGCTGTACCGCGAAGACCCGACGGCGACGCATCCGGTGGACATCATCGACGCCCTGCGCGCGCAGTGGCGCGAACACCTCGGGGCGGACGTGCCGCGCGAACGGGTCCGGTTCGTTCCGCACCACATCGCCCACGCCACCGCGACCTTCGCGATGTCCGGTTTCGACGAGGCGCTGGTGATGACCATCGATGGCCAGGGCGACGCCGAGTCAGGCCTGGCGCTGGCGGGCCGCGCGGAGGGGCTGGAGCTGCTGCGCAGCATGTCGATCCGCGACTCGCTCGGCCATTTCTATCTCGACGCGATCGGATTCCTGGGCTACCGGCTGTTCGACGAGTACAAGGTCATGGGCCTGGCCCCCTACGGCGATCCGGCGCGCTTCCGGGACGATTTCGCGCGCATGTGCGAATTGCTGCCCGACGGTCACTGGCGCCTGCATCCGCACCTGCTCGACGAGTTCCACGCCACGCTGGTCCCGCGCCGCAAGGCCGAGCCCATCGTGCAGATCCACATGGACTTCGCCGCCGCGCTGCAGGAAACGCTGGAACGGGCGGTGATGCATGCGCTGCGGCATTTCCGCGCCGCCACAGGGCTGCGTCGGCTCTGCCTGAGCGGCGGCGTCGCCCACAACTGCACCATGAACGGCAATCTCCTGCGCTCCGGCCTGTTCGACGACATCTTCGTGCACCCCGCTTCGCACGACGGCGGCAATGCGCTCGGCGCCGCACTCGCCGTCCACCGTTCGATCGCCGGCGCCGGCGCGCCGCAGCGCCTGCGCAGCGTGTTCTGGGGATCGGGCATCGGCGGTCGCGACGAGGTCGAAGACCGGCTGGGTGCGTGGTCGGACGTGCTCGACATCGCGCACAGCGACGCGATCGAGGAGGACACCGCGGCGCTGCTGGCCGCGGGCGAGGTGGTCGGCTGGGTGCAGGGCCGCTCGGAATTCGGGCCGCGGGCGCTCGGCCACCGCAGCATCCTGGCCGACCCGCGTCCGGCGGCGTTCAAGGGACTGATCAACCGCATGGTCAAGACCCGCGAGTCGTTCCGCCCGTTCGCACCGGCGGTGCTGGAGGAAGCCGCGGCGGACCATTTCGAACTGCCGGACGGCAGGACCAAATTCCCGTTCATGTCGTTCGTCCTGTACGTGCGGCCCGAGAAGCGCGAGCTGCTCGGCGCGGTGACCCACGTCGACGGCAGCGCTCGCGTGCAGACCGTCTCGCGCGACGCGGATCCGCGGTTCTGGCGCCTGATCGATGCGTTCGGCCGCCGCACCGGCGTGCCCGTGGTGCTCAACACGTCCTTCAACAACAACGTGGAGCCGATCGTCGACTCGATCGAGGACGCCATCGCCTGCTTCCTCACCACCGGCCTGCACGCGTTGGTCGTGGGCGACTTCATCCTGCGCCGCAAGGAAGGCGGCGACCGGTCATCGCTCGTGCCCGGCCTCGCCGACAACGCGCGCCTGGTCGCCACGCGCCGGCGCGAGGCGGACGGTCGTGTCCACGATCGCTTCGAACTGCGCCGCTCGGAATGGAATGGGCAGGCGTCGAAGCCGCTGGATGCGGGGGGCCACGCCATGCTGCGGGCGATGGACGGCCGCGCCTCGATCGCGGCGCTGGCCGCGACGGCCGGCGTGCCGCTGGACGAGGCCATGCCGGTCATGGACGCGCTGTGGGCGGAACGTTTCCTGGTGATGCGTCCGCCGCACCCGGCGACCGTCGCGGAGGCCACGCCGTGAACCTGATAGAGTGCATGCTCTTCATGGAGCGTGTCCTTCCCTGCGGACGCCCGGCGGCATGCGCAACAGCCGCCGACGCCCATGCCGATACCGCAGTGCTGCGATGGCTGGAACCGCACGATGCAGACGGATCGCCATGACGGATCCGTGGACCGATGGCCAGGAGGTGCCCGCGATGAAGCCCTACACTCTCATTTCCGTGGATGGCCATGCCGGCCTGCCGGCGGCGCGGTACCGCGATTATCCGGAGCGCAAGCACCACGCCGCGTTCGATGAGGAACTCGAACAACTGGCGGAAATACGCAAGCACTTCGTCAACGCGGGGAAGAACGTCGCCGACGTGCCGCTGATGTACAAGGCGACGGACTGAACTCCCGTTCCCGCGCGCACATGTGCCGGCGGTGATCGCCGCACATGCGCGTCATCGAAGCGTGCAACCGTGGTGCGATCCGGCGAAGCACGCGGCCATGGAGGCCATTCGGCACGAGCGCCCGCAGGCGCCGTGAACCGACGCACCACCATCCCGCTCCTGGTCCGGCGAGCGGACCATTCGGGAGAGGTCTTGGGTGAACTCGGCCGTCGTTCCAGAACACGTGGCTGCGGGCGATCACGCCGCAGTCGATCACGCCATCGATACGATCCTGCGCCACGATCCCGCGGAAGCCTACGCGCGGATGGATGCGCGCTCCCGCGAGGACTACCGCGAACGCGTGCGCTGGTGGGGCGATCGCGCGCGACGATCGGCAACGGACGCCGCCCGGGCGGCGATCGACCTCGCGACGCAGGCCTGCCAGCGCCACGGCATCACCGACTGCCGGTCGCATGTCGGCTACTACCTGTCGGACGAGGGCGTGGTCGCGCTCGGCGCCGCGCTGCACGCGCGGCCGAATTTCCAGCAACGACTGCGGCTGCATTTCACCGCCAACCTGGTCCTGTACTGCATCTCGGTCCTGCTGATCTGCGCCCTGTTCGGCTTCCTGTCGGTGCACTATTTCGGCGCAAGCCTGCCGTGGTACGGCAAGACGCTGCTGGTGCTGGTCGCCGGCATCTACATCAGCCGCATCATCCCGGGCTGGCTCACGCTGCTGGTCTCGCGAACGCTGCTGCCGCAGTGGATGCCGCGGATGGATTTCAGCCAGGGCATCCCTGCTTCCGCCAAGACGCTGGTGGTCATCCCCAGCCTGCTGACCTCACGCGCCGGCATCCACAAGCTCGCGGAATCGCTGGAGCGGCTGTACCTGAGCAATGCCGAGGCCGGCGCGGGCTACGTGATCCTGTCCGATTTCGTCGACGCCGATGCCCAGTGCGTCGACGGCGACGACGCGCTGCTCGACGAGGCACGCGCGCAGATCGATGCGCTCAATGCACGGCACGGCGGCGGTTTCGTGCTGCTGCACCGGCCGCGGCGCTGGAATCCCGCCGAAGGCCGCTGGATCGGTTGGGAGCGCAAGCGCGGCAAGCTGGAGGAACTCAATGCCTACCTGATGCAGGAGGCAGCGCCGTTCGACGTGCAGCATGGCGACCTCGACCGGGTCGTGGACGCCCGCTACGTCCTCACCCTCGACGACGACAACGCCGATCTCACGCCCGGCGGCGTGCACCAGCTGGCGGGCGCACTGGCGCATCCGCTCATTCGCCCCGTGCTGGACGCGGACGGCCGGCGAGTGGTGCGCGGGCACGCGCTGCTGCAGCCGCGGGTCACGATCTCGCTGCCGCTGAACGACACGCCGACCCGGCTGGAGACCTACTTCAACTGGATGTTCGAGTTCGAGACCTCGGAGGAATACCGCTCTGCCCTGCCCATCATCGACGCCGACCAGGACCTGTTCGGACAGACGTGCTACTACGGCAAGGGCATCTACGACGTCGCACTGTTCCACCGCCTGACCCGCGGCCTGATCGCCGAGAACACCGTGCTGACGCACGATGCGCTGGAAGGCGGGCTGGTGCGCTCGGGCACCGTCACCGACCTGCTGCTGCACGAGACCTTCCCGCCGACGTTCCACAACTCGATGACGCGCACGCACCGCTGGCAGCGCGGCGACTGGCAACTGATCCCCTGGTTGTTCCCGACCGTCCGCGATGCTTCCGGTGCGAAGGTGCGCAATCCGCTGCCGTTGTTCGGGCGCTGGCTGATCTTCCACAGTGCGATCCGCATCCTGTTCCCGGTCTCGGCACTGATCTGCTACCTGATCGGCTGGGCCACCTTCACCCGCTCGGGCACCTGGACGCTGGGCCTGCTCGCGATCGCGTGGATCCCGCCGCTGGTGGCACTGCTGATCGGCACGCTGCACAGCCTGTTCATGCGCCGCGGCCTGGGCATGATCATGCGCGGGCTCTGGGCCTCGCTGTCGCTGCGCGGTGCCACGTTCATCTTCGCCGTCGACCAGGCGCAGAACGCCTTCGACGCCGCCTTCCGGGCGACGTTCCGGATGCTCGTGTCGCGCCGCAAACTGCTGGAATGGACGGCGTCGGTGCTGGAATCGAACACGCCCGATCCCACCCTGTTCCAGTACACCCGGATGATGTGGCTGTCGCCGGTGCTGGCCATGTTCACGGCCTGGTGGATCGCGCGGCTCAACCCCGACGCATTGCCGAGCGCGATCCCGTTCGCGGCGTTGTGGTTCGTGGCCCCGTTCGTCGCCTGGTGGTGGAGTCAGAAACCCGCCGCGCCGACCGGCCCGGCGCAGACCCCGCAGCCATGATGCGCCGGGTCGGCGGGCTGCGCGCGTGCAGCGATCCACGCGCGGCGGAGCGGTACCTGGAACCTGCTACAGTCGCCCCCTGCCGGCATGGCGACCACCACCGCGCCGGTCCGTCGCCCCGCCCGGCCGGGGATCGGCACGGACGAAGGGATGCAGCGGCTGCGTCCCGGAACGATCTCTACGCAAAACTCGACAGACCGAGGTGCCCGCGATGAAACCCTATACCCTCATTTCCGTGGACGGTCATGCAGGCCTGCCGGCCGCGGGCTACCGCGATTATCTGGAGCGCAAGTACCACGCCGCGTTCGATGAAGAACTTGAACAGCTGGCGGAAATGCGCAAGCACTTCGTCAACGCGGGGAAGAACGTCGCCGACGTGCCGCTGATGTACAAGGCGCACATGCACCGCTACTCGAACCCGGACAACACGGAGATGCAGGAACGCATCCGCGGCGCCTGGGACATCTCGGTGCGCCTGAAGGAACTGGATGCCGAAGGCATCGCCGGCGAAGTGCTGTTCCCCGATGGACAGGGCTTCAACACCTTCCCCTTCGGCGGGTTCTTCGGCGATCCGAAATGGGCGGGCGATGCGGAGCTGCGCGTCGCCGGTGCGCGCGCCTACAACCGCTGGCTGGCGGAGTTCTGCGCATCCAGCGGCGGACGCCTGCAGGGCGTCGCCATGATCATGCCGTTCGACATCTGGCAGGCCGTGTCCGACGTGCGTTCGGCCTACGCGGCCGGCCTGCGCGGCATCGTGCTGCCGCCGCCCGACGAAACCTATCCGCTCTACCATGAGAGCGTGTTCGACCCGCTGTGGGCGGTGTGCGCCGAGCTCGGCATGGCGGTGCATACGCACGGCGGCGATCCGCCGAAGATCTACGGCAACGGCATCGCCTCGCAGACGCTGGCGATCCTCGAACTCGGCTTCTTCCGCAGGCGCATCCTCGCCCAGCTGATCTTCGGCGGCGTGTTCGTCCGCCACCCCAACCTGCGTTTCGTCTACACGGAGCAGGGCATCGACTGGTTGCCCAACCACATCGAGATGCTGGAGCACGTCTACCACAACGACTGGCTGCGGATGGGGCATGCACCGAAGAAGTGGCTGGCGCTGTCGCCGAAGGAAGCGTGGGCGCGCAACTGCGCCGCCGCCGCCACCGCCGCGACCTACGACGAGGTCCAGCAGATCCGCCGGATCGGCATCGACAACATCATGTGGGGCGCCGACTATCCGCACGTCGAGGGCGGCTGGCCGAACTCGTGGAAGGAGATCAGGCAGGCGTTCGCGACGCTGGACGATGGCGACCGCCGCAAGCTGGTCGGCGAGAACGCCATGCGCTTCTACGGGTTCGATCCGGACGTGATCGCGCCGCTGGTGTCGCGGATCGGTCCGCCCGAAGGCGCGCTGGTCGGCGATGAAGCGCCTTCGGGCCCGTCGCCGTTCAACGAGCACGACTTCACCAACGGCTGGGTGAACACCTACGGCGGCTTCGCCCGCAACATGCGCTGGTCGCTCGATTCCTGAGCGGCCGCGGCCGGCGAGAGTCCCGATCCATCAGCCCGGGCACCCGTCGGTGCCCGGTGCCCTGCCCCGCCGGGATGGCGGGGCACTGCGTTTCGCGGTCAGCCCGCGTCGTCGATGTTGATGCCCGGGGCGCCGTAGATCGTCGGCGGCTGCCCGCCCGCCACCATCATCAGCATGCTGAGCTGGCCGCGATGGTGCACCTCGTGGCGGAACATCAGGTGCAGCAGGTCCATGCGCGTCCACGGCTTGCCGTAGAAGTTCACGCTTTCGTCGACCCACGCCTCGTCCTTCGACGCGACGATGTCCATCAACGCCGTGTGGGACGTCCGGAAGGCGTCCGTCATCTCGGCGATGCTCTCCGGCTGCCGGTTGGACGGCACCGGATTCTCGCCCTCGGGCTTCGCGCCCATGATCTCCGCGCAGAACCAGCGCTCGCTGATGCAGATGTGCCAGGCCAGTTCGCCCAGCTTCCATCCCTTGCCGGGAACGATGGTCTGTTCGTTGCGACCCTCGGGGATGGCCGCGAAGACTTCGAGGGTCGTGTTGTACTCGCGCTCCCATGTGTTGAGGGCGCTCTGGATATCGGCTCGCATGCGTAGGGCTCCAGTGTCGGGAAAAGCGGATGACGGACGGCAGGCGCGGTCGGCTAGACCACGCTCGAACCCGGCGACCGCAGGTAGACCATGAACTGCACGGCATCGATCTTGCTCAGGCTGTCGAGATCGGTCTTGCCGAGCCGGTTCCACATGAGATGCCGGAGCAGGTCTTCGGAATAGCCGAGCCGGCTCGCGATGCGTCCGATCGTCTGTTTCTGGACGTCGGTGATCGGCCCGACCGGCCGGGCGCGGGCCGCGAGGTCGGGCGCGACGTAGCGCGCCGTCTGGCCGATGTCCGCGATGATCTTGTCCACCTCCTGGTTTTCCAGGTGCGGCGGACAGAACCGCGACGGCTGCGCTTCGGGCATCACGCGCTCGCAGACGCGGCGCAGCACCGAGCGCATGCCGACGACCTTGTCGCGCAGCGAATCCGCCGGCCGCACGTATTCCGCCTCGATCTCCGGCATCGCCCGGGTGTAGACGTTCTCGCCGCGGCTGCCCGCCAGCTTCCAGCCGAGGTTCTGGATGTACGAATCCCGGTGCACGTTGTCGACGCAGAGGAAGCGGCCGTAACGGTTGCGCTTGAAGCGCAGGTTGAACGACATCGCGTCGTCGATGTAGCCGAGGTAATGCCAGATCAGCGCCGGCATGTAGATCGTCTCGCCCGGCTCCAGCACCGCATGGTAGCCGCCCACTTCGGCGACGAAGTCCAGCCGCTCCTGCGGCGACATCCGCTCCAGGTAGATGCCCGGCGTCCATGGCGACGCCGTCGTGGTCCGCAGGTGGAGGCAGGCATCGGGATTGAACAGGATCACCTGCTTGCGGCCGAACATCTGGTGCAGCAGTACCTGCCGGTGGTCACCGTCGAAATGCAGGTGCGCCCGGTTGCCGCTGTTGGCGACGAAGATGTTGAGGTAGAGGTCGTGGTCGCCGTACTTGCGCGGCAGGTCGAGGACCTCCGGCACGTCGAGGTCGTCCGCCAGGCAGAATTCCGGCAACCGGAACATCCGCATGATGCTCGGCGGGATCTCGTACTCGGTGCACAGCAGCGACGTGTCCGGATGGGCATCGACGTGCGCCCAGTATTCGTCGAAGGTCATCGTCGTCTCGACGGCGCTCTCCGGCGATTCGGACGCCACGGTGTATTCGGTCTGCACGTTCAACGGCACGTTGCCGAAGGCGGCGCTCGCATCCTCCCGCGTGCGGATCCGGTCGATCGGCTCTCCCTCGAACAGACCGGTGATGATGACCGGCGTGCCGGTCTCCACGTACTCCCGCAGGAACCGCTCCGGCTCCGGCTTGGGGATTCTCGCGATTTCTCTCGCTGTCATGTCGTTTCCCGTTTTCAGATGGCACGCAGATCGTCGACGATCTGACTCCTGATCGAGCGCGCGGCCGGGATCATGCCTCCGAAGATCCCGATCGCCAGCGCCGCCCCCAACCCCTTCAACACCACGGCCGGCGTCATCGCCACGTCGAACACCAGTTGGCGGAGATCGCCCCCCACCGCCGTGCTCACCGTGCTGCCGTTGGCGATCGCCCATGCCGCCAGCGCGCCGAGCGCGCCGCCGCCGAGCGCCAGCAACGCCGACTCCACGACGATCGACGCGACGACCACGACCGACGGAAACCCGAGCGCACGCAGCGTGGCGATCTCGCGGCGGCGATCGTCCACGCTGGCGTACATCGCGTTGATCGCGACGAACACCGCGCCGAGCGCCATGATCCCGCCCATCACGTAGGCCATGAAATGCAGCAGGCCGTTCAGGCTGCGCGATTCGCGCTGGAGGAATTCCGATTCGGTGAACACGTCCATCGCCATGCTCGGGTTCGCCGCGATCGCCTTGCGGAATCCCGCGATGGCCGAAGGATCGGGCAGCACGACGGTGACGTTCTGGAACATCGGCCGCTGGCTGACTTCCATGACCACGCTGGCGTCGGCCATGAGCTCGGATTCGCGCATGCTGTGATCGGCCGCATAGATGCCGACGATCTTCCACTTCGTGTTGTATGCGGTCAGTTCGCCGCCGAGGCCCAGGCCCTCGAACTGCTGCAGCGCCTGCTGGCCGACGACGATCTCGAACTTGCCGGGGTTGAACATGCGACCGGCCACGATCCGGATCTCCGGCCGCACCGCCATCACCTCCGGGCCGACGCCGCGGATCGTGCCGTTGACTTCCATCCCGCTGCGTTTCTCGATCAGGGTCAGCGGTGCGACCGCCTCGCCGGTGATCAGCGGCGTGCCGTCGGCCGCCTTCTTCACCACCGTGGAATTGCGGATGGTGTCCATCTCCTCGCGCGAGATCGCGCTGGCGATCTCCACCGTGGAGCCCGCGCGCAGCACGACCGCACGATCCGGCCTGCCGGCGTCGCGCATCGCATCGTCGAGCCCGGCGTTCATCGCCAGCACCCCGGAAAACACCGCGACCACGCCGGCGATGCTGGCGACCATCACGAGCGCGTTCAGCCGCCTGCGCGCGAGGTTGCGCAGGTTCATCACGGCCGTGGACAGGATCAGTTTGAATGCATGCATGGCGCTCTCCTAGCGTCCGGACAGCGCGGCGACGATGCTGAAACGCATCGCGCGGGCGATCGGCAGGGCCGCGCTGACCAGCGCGAGTCCGACGGCGATGAGCGCACCCGTGAGGAAACCGCCCGGCTGCAGGCGCATCGATCCGAACAGTTCGGCCACGGACGGGAACGCCACCGCGGTCAGCGCGAACCCGGCCGCCGCCGCCAGCAGGCACAGCAGCAGGGCCTCGCCGAGGATCAGTCCCGCAACGCGCGCGGGCGTGAACCCCATCGTCATCAGCACCGCGAACTCGGAGAAACGCTGCCGCACCGATTGCATCATCGTGCTGGCGCTGACCACGAACAGCGTGAACAGCACCGCGATGACGATGACGTTGCTGATCTTGCGCAGGTCGGTGATCTGGCGCCACTGCACGGCGGCGTAGGCGTTCTCGGTGCGGGTCCGGGTCTGGAACGGCGAGTTTTCCGACATCTGGTCGATGGTTTTCGCGATCGGCCCGCTCTGCTGCTTGTCCTTCACCCGGACGATGATCAGGTGCACCGCGCCCGCACCGAACGCGCGCGCTTCGTCGAAATGATCGAGGTTGATGAAGAACAGGTCGTTGAGCGCCGGCGACGCTTCCGATGGCTCGTAGATGCCGACGATGTCGAAGTACCAGGCATCGCCCCCGTCCTTGCGCGGCCAGATCGCCGATTTCACCGGGACGCGGTCGCCGACCTTCCAGCCGTAGCGGCTCGCGAGATGCTGGCTGATCACCGCGCCGGTCTTGATCCGCGACATCGCCTGCAATTGGTCCGGCGGCAGGTGCAGTTCCGGGTACATGCGGAACATGCGCTCCACGTCCGCGGCCACGATCGGCAACTGCTCGGTCGGACGCTGGTAGTAGCCGACGAAGTAGGCCCAGTACGCGACATCCGCGACGCCGGGCATCTTCTCCACTTCCTGCGCGAACGGAACGATCAGCGGGTGGTACATGCTGATCTTGTTCATGACGTAGAGACGGTCCAGGTGGAACCGCTCGGTGACGTGGTCCAGTCCCTGGTTGATGCCGTTGAGCAATCCGAACAGCAGGAACGCGACCGTCATGGATGCGAAGGTCAGCGTGGTGCGCACGGGCTTTCGCCAAAGCCCTTTCCAGATCAGCAGCCAGTAGCTCATGGTCCCTGCGTCCTCTTCGCCGATGGTGTGGAGCGTCTTTTCATCCGTTCACGTCCTGGTTCGCGCGGGGCCGGCGCATCGCCGGGCCCGCCGTCGTTCAACAATCGGAACATCTTTCAATCGGAGCATCGCAGTGCGCGCACGTGGGGGTCGAGCATCGCCGGATACGGCAGGTGCGGCATCGACGCCGCATCGAGCATCGCGACGTGTCCGGGCGCCAGGCGCAGGTCATGCACGCCGAGGATCTCCCCGATCTGCACCGGCGACGAGGCACCGACCGCCACCGCATCGACGCCAGCGCGATCCAGCGTCCAGCGCAGCGCGACCTGTGCCATCGGGCGCGCGACCTGCGCCGCCACTTCGGCCAGCACCGAACGGATGCGCATGAGGCGCGACGCTTCCGCAGCATCCCTTTCCGGAATCTCCGCGCCGGCATGCGCCAGCGCGCCGCGCGCCAGCGGGCTCCACGCGACGACGCCGACGCCCTTCTGCACGCACATCGGCAGCAGTTCCGCCTCGATGTCGCGCGCCAGCAGGTTGTAGTGCGCCTGCACGCAGCAGTAACGGGCCAGATGGCGGGTCAGTGCGATCCACAGCGCCTCGTTGAGACGCCAGGCGGTGAAGTTGGACGCGCCGACGTACAGCACCTTGCCCTGGCGCACGAGCTGGTCGAAGGCGGCCAGCGTTTCCTCGATCGGCGTGAGCAGATCGTCCGAATGCGCGAAGTAGAGGTCGATGAAGTCGGTCTTGAGCCGGCGCAGCGAAGCCTCGCAGGCCTGCACGATGTGCTTGCGCGACAAGCCGGCCTCGTTCGGGCCCGGGCCGGTCGGCCGGAACACCTTGGTCGAGAGCACCAGCGCCTGGCGGCGATCGCCGCACCAATCGCCGAGCAGCGCCTCGCTTTCGGGCGACGCGTCGGCGGTATCGATGAAGTTCACGCCGGCATCGAGGCTCCGGTCGAGGATCGCCCGCGACACGTCGACGGGCGTGCTCGTGCCGAACGCCGCGGCGCCCAGGCACAGTTCCGATACCTTCAGGCCGGTCCCGCCGAGGAAGACGTGGCGCATGCCCGATGCCTCAGTGCGTCACCGGGGCGTCGACAGCGCGCCCCTTGTCGAGATGCAGCTGGCGCGTCGCGCGCGCCGCTGCCTGCGGATCATGGGTGACCATCACGATCGTCTTGCCGTGGCGCTGGTTCAGCGCGGACAGCAGGTCGAGCACGTCGTCGGCGCTCGCGCGATCGAGGTCGCCGGTCGGTTCGTCGCAGACCAGCAGCGGCGCGTCGGTGACGATGGCACGCGCAATGGCCACCCGCTGCTGCTGCCCGCCGGACAGCTGCGACGGCTTGTGGTCGTCGCGATCGGCCAGTCCCACCAGTTCCAGCGCCGTGCGCACCTGCTGCCTGCGCTGGGCGCGGCCGAGTCCGGTCAGCAGCAGCGGCACTTCGACGTTCTGCGCGGCGGTGAGCATCGGCAGGAGGTGGTAGAGCTGGAACACGAAGCCGATGTGGCGGGCGCGCCAGTGCGCGAGTTCGGTCACGCCCATGCCCGCGATCCGCGCATCGGCGACCAGGACTTCGCCCGACGTCGGCTTGTCCAGCCCCGCGATGATGTTGAGCAGGGTCGACTTGCCGGACCCCGAAGGCCCCATCAGCGCGAGGAACTCGCCCCGCGCGACCTCCAGATCGACGCCGTGCAGCACCTCGACGCCCTGCTTGCCAAGTCCGTACGTTTTCCTCAATCCGCGAAGCGACACCAGGCTCATGCGAAGGTCCTGTCGAAATGGTGGGTCTGTGGCGGCATCGCGAACATCGCCTCCAGGCGTGCGCCGAAATCGTCGCCGGCCTGCACGGCGCAGCGCGGCAGCACCAGCGGATGACTGCGCCGCCAGGCCGGCTGGTTGCCGGTGGTGACGGCGATGGTGAACCCCGCCCGGCCCGTCAGCTCGACCGTTTCCTCGTCGAAGGCGCCGTGCGGATACGACAGCGACTGCACCTCGTGCCCCAGCAGCGCTTCGAGTCGTTGCTTGCACTGCGCGATCTCGCGGATCTTCGTCTCCGCGGACTGCGCCGGCAGCAGCAGGTGGTGCGCGGTGTGGGCGCCGATCTCCATGCCCGGCATGCGATCCAGCGCGCGGATTTCCTCGGGGGTCATCGGCCGGATCGGGCGCCGGGCCTCCGCGTCCGGCAGCCCGGCCCAGCGCAGCAAAGCCGAGACGCGCGCACGCTGTCCTTCGAGCGGCAACGTGTAGAACGTGCGCCGCACCGCATCGAACGCCGCGCGGATCTCCCCGGGCGTGCGCGTGGGCATCGAGGCGACACCGTCGGGCAGCGCGACGTCGAGCATCGCGGGCAATGCATCGTGCGCGAACACGCGCTCCAGTGCCTCCCACCAGAATTCCGCGGTCTCGTCGAGCGTCGAGGAAATGATGAAGAAGGTCGCGGGGTGGCCGAACTCCTGCAGGATCGGCACAGCATCCGTGAGCGCATCCAGGTAACCGTCATCGAGGGTGATCGCGACGCTTTTCTCCGGCGCGTCGCCGCGCGCGAGCGCAGCGGCCAGCTCCGGCAGCGGCAGCACGCGGCAGCCCGTCTCGCGCAGCAGCCTCATCTGGGCGCGGAACTCCGCCGGCGGCACGCAAAGATCGGTGTCGTCGTCGGCGATGCGGTGGTACATCAGGATGACGGCGTTCCCGGCGGCAGTTCCCGGGACGTGCGCAGCCTCGGCAAGGACATCGGTCATCGGGCGTGTCTCCATTCCATCACGGCGGCCTCAGGCTTGCAGGTAGCGGCGGGTGGCCCAGGCGATCAGGCGCAACCGCGGACGCAGGGGGATCGGCTTCGACCACAGTTCGCGCACGAGTTCCCGGTAGATGCGCGGCCGCTTGGCAAAGACCGCCGCATTCCGCCGGAAACGCTCGAAATCGAGCGGCACGTCGGGGAAATCGCGCGGCCCGGCCACGGGTACGCGATCGGGCTTGGGCTCGAACAGGCGCAATACCTGGTCGTTGCCGAAATGATTGCTGACGACGAACGCCTCGACGCCGTCGCTGATGTCGACGAAGCGCAGGGCGTCGTCGCCGGCGGCGCGCTCGTCGACACGCCTGCTGAAATCGTCCATGCGACCGCCGATGAAGGCCGCGGCTTCGCCGGCATGGGTGTCGGGCAGCGACCAGCGCGCCTGCAGCAGCCGCGCAAGGGATTCGTCGCGTTCGGGCAGGAACCACAGGTCGGCGATCTGGTGATGGATCGCGAGTACCGTCAGCCGATGCGTGGGCCATCGACACAGCAGCGAGAGCCCGGTGGACAGGATCCACCCGCCGCGATGCCAGGCGCAGCGATAGCCCAGCGGCGCGCGCCGACTATGCACGAGCTCCCATTGCACACCCTTGCGGCTGGCGAGCGTCGCGACCGGCGCCAGCGTGTCGGCGTGCTCGACGGCCGCGCGTTGCAAGGTCGCGATGAAGTGCGCGGGCAGTGCGTCGTCGTCGTCCAGCAGCGTGGTCAACAGCCGGCTCGCCTGCGGCGGTGCGTACGGCTTCAGCCAATCCGTCGCGGTCAGGTCCTCGGCCGGATCGTAGACGTGCAGGTGCGTGCGCGGGCGGCCGGCGACGAGCGACTCCAGGCGTTCGCGCCATTCGCGCGGAAGATCCCGATCCACGATGAGGAACCAGTCGAAGTCCTGTTCCGTCTGTGCCAACAGCGACGGCAGGCAGGTCAGTTCGAACAAGGCGTAGCGGAACGCGAGCCGCTCCGGCTGCAGCGGATCGCGCTTGAGCACCGAGACCAGCACGCCGTCGAGGCCGGCGGCCGCGGTCGTGTGGCGGTAGCTGAAACGGGTGATGACGGCGTGCCAGAGCATGGGTCAGCCCGCGCTCCCGGTGTGCAGTCGCGGAGCATCGCGCAGGCCCTGCCAATGCGACAGGTAGTGCAGGACGAGCGCATTGAAGCGGGTCGGATTGTCGAGCATCAGCGCATGCCCGGCACGTTCCACCGTTTCCATCGCGGCCTGCGGCACGCGCGCCGCGAAGGCATCGCACCATGCCTTCGTGCACAACGCCGACGCCGAACCGCGGACCAGCAGCAGTGGCAAGCGCATGGATTGCAGCGCCTGCCACAACGCGCCGTCGATCGCGGGGTCATGCACCTGGTAGCCCAGTGCGCGATCCGCCTTCAGCCGGAATTCGCCGGGAGCGAGTGGCTCCAGCGCATCGGCGGCCAGCGCCTGCAACACCGGCGTCGCCGCCATCGGCATGCTGGCCAGCAACTGGTCCCGGTATTCCTCGACCGAGTGGTAGCGGAACTTCAGCTGCAGGAATTCCTCGCGGATATGCGCCGACGCCGCGGCACTCAGGCCCGGGCCGCCGTCCGCGAGGATGACGGCCTGCGGCCGACGCGGCAGGCGCTCCGCGGCCAGGATCGCCACCGAGGCGCCGAGCGAATGGCCGACGAGCACGTACTCGTCGAGATCGAGCGCGCGGGCGACCGCGGTCACGTCGGCCACGTGCGTCTCGATGTCGTACCGGCGCCGGCGGTCGCGATCGGAATCGCCATGCCCGCGCAGGTCGACTGCGGCCACGCCGCAATCGGGCATCGCCTCGACGAGCGATTCCGCGAGTGCCCGCCAGACGAAACCGCCATGGCTGAACCCATGGACGAGCAACAGCGTCGGCGGCCGCGCGCCCCACGTGCGCACGTGCAGTGCGATGCCATCGCCGACATCGATGCGCATGGAAGAAGCAGCGGTCATTCCGGCGTATCGGCCGTGCCGGCGGAGCGCGACAGCGCGAGCCGCACGCTGCGCGGCGTGAGGTCGGTCCACACCGCGTCCACGTAGTCGAGGCAGGCCTGCCGCTCGGCCGGACCATGCACGACCCGCCAGCCCGCCGGGACGGGAATGGAGGCGGACCAGAGCGAGTACTGCTCCTCGTCGTTGATCAGGACGATGGAATCCAACGACGCATCATGCCCAGACATCGTCACCTCGAACGGTCGGTGTGGCGAGCGCTGCCCGCTCCTGCGGGAAGGCTCGGCCACCCCGCACCCATGTTAATTGCACGCAGGGAACGTCGTCCATGGACGGCGTCGCCCCTGCCCTTCGCGTTTCGCGGCCCGCGATCGCGACGCTCATATCGTGTAGCTCATCGGTTGCGGACGCCGCTTCGCCTGCGCGGCCGGCGACGCGTCGGGCATGCCGGCCTCCGCGATCGACGTGCCGTCCTCGTCCTCGCGTCCCTGCAGGAGGTGCGCCATCAACGCGTCGAGCGTGGGATGGTCGAACGGGCTGGTCGTCGTCAATTCGAGCTGCAACGACTGGTTCAGGCGCTCCACCCACTGCACGGCGAGCATGGAATCGAGTCCGTAGTCGGTGAACGGCGTCTGCGCGTCGATGTCGGCGACGTCGATCTCCAGCACATCGGCCAGCGACTGCAGCACGCGCGCGCGCAGGCCGCCACCGGACGACGTCGGCTTCGCACGCTGCGGTTGCGGTCGCGGCACCGCGCGCGTTTGCACCGGCGCCTGCCTCTCGACGCTCGGCGCTGCGGGCGCAGGCGCGAAGCCACCGCCGCTTCCCGCGAGATGCGCGACCAGTGCATCCATCGTCGGATGATCGAACAGACTGGTCGTCGTCAGTTCGGCATGGAGCCGCTGGTTCAGCGCCTCGACGATCTGCACGGCCAGCATCGAGTCGACGCCGTAGTCGGTGAACGGCACGTCGCCGCGGATGTCCCCGGCGTCGATGCCGGCGATGTCCACCAGTGCCTGCACGATGGCCTGCACGATCGCCTGCGACGGTGCCTGCGATGCCGCGGCGCCGGCATCGACGGTGTCCACCGGACGAGGCGCGGGCATGCGCGAGGGGGACGGCGACGACGACGGAAGGGCCGGCTGCCGAGGCACTTCCGCCGCCACCGCACCGACGACGGCATCCGGCATCGACAGGATGTGCGCGACGAGCGCATCGATGCTCGGGTAGTCGAACAGGCTGGTCGTGGTCAGCGTCGTGCCTGCGGTGGTGTTCAGGACCTCCACCGCCTGCACCGCCAGCATCGAATCGAGGCCGTAGTCGGTGAGCGGCGCATCGTCGCGGATCGCGCCTGCGTCGATGTCGAGTGTGGTCGCCAGCGTTTCGCGGACGATGCGGCGGATCGCCGCTCCGGCGTGATCGACGATGGCGACGGGCTCGGGCGCCGCCGGTGCCGGCATGGCCGCCTGCGCCGGGATGCTCGCCGATTGCGGCGCGCTGGCGGCGGCGATCGCGGGCGCGGGCGACGATGCCACCACCGGCTGGCGGATCCAGCCGTCGCTGCGCGCCACGACGATCTGCTGCCCGAGGATGGCCGCGTGCTCGGCCGGCAGGCCGATCGCCTCGAAGCCCTCCTCCGCCAGCACGCTGCGCCACGACGCCGGCGACAGTGCCGGCGAGCCGGGGATGCGCAGGTGTCCGTCCTCGTACAGCCACCAGCCCTTGAGCAGGCCGAAGGTGACATGCGCGAACAGGCTGGTGGCGCAGACCTCGTTGACCAGCAGGAGGCCGTTGCGCTTGAGCGTGGCTTTCGCGTTGCGCAGCGTGCGCCGGATGTCGCGGGTCGCATGCAGCACGTTCGCGGCGACGACGATGTCGAATTCGCCGAGGCCGATGCCCTGCGACGCCGGAGAACGCTCCACGTCGAAGCTGCCGTACTGCATGTACGGCGCGCGTTCGGCGAATTCGCGCTCGGCAGCGACCGCGAACGCCTTCGACAAGTCGGTGAAACGGTATTCGGCGATGGCGTCCGCGTACGGCGCCAATGCCTTCACCAGCGGCGTCGTCGTGCCGCCGGTGCCGGCGCCGATCTCCAGGATCCGCAGGCGCACGTCGGGATCGACGCGACGGCGGCGTTCGATGTGGCGCACGAGGACCGCACTCAGCACCCGATTGAAGAAATCGGGTACCGGGCTGTCGCGGTAGATGCCTTCGACCAGATGCGGCGACGCCTTCGGGAACAGCACGTCGGTGGCCTGGCGTCGGCCGCTCAGCACGGCATCGAGTTCGCGCAGCGTCGCTTCCGCAAGCGCCACCGGCGCGGCGGTTTCCGGATTCGCGCGCCACGCCGGCGCGGCGCGGTCCCACTCGTCCCATGGCGAAGCCGAAGACGACGACGCGACCACGTGCCATCCGCCCTCGCCTTCGGCCACCATGCCGTGCTGCGCGAGCAGATCGAGCGTGTGGCGCAGCCAGGGCTGGTACTGCGGGACGATGCGGCTCGCACCGGCCGCGTCCGTGAACACGCCCAGCGTGTCCAGCGTGTGCCGCAGCAGTTTCAGGATCAGCGTCTCGAACGCCTCGGGCAGGCCCTGCTGGATCAGGCCACCGACGTCCGCGTCGATCGGCGTGTCCAGCAGCACGATCGGTGCGGCGTTCGCGACGCGCGAAAGCCGGTCCTCGGAGAAATGCACGCCCCTGAGCGCATCCGCACGGGTGGTCTTCAGGAAGGCGAGCTGCCGGAACGGGCCCGCGAGCAGGCGTTCCAGCGCGGCCATGCCCTCGGCGGGTTCGACCGATCCCATGCCGGCCTGTGCGATCCAGTTGCGGTAGCCGCTGGAGATCGCGGCGAAACCGACGCTGCCCCAGTACCCCCAGTTGACCACGCGGACCGGGCACTTCCAGTCATGCGCAAGGCGCGCGGCGAAGGCATCCTCGACCGTGCAGCCCGCGGCGTAGTTGGCCTGCCGCGGCGTCTTCTCCAGCGCCTGGATCGACGAGAAGAACAGCACGAAGTCCAGCGGCAGGTGCGCGAACGCCTGCGCCATCCGCACCGATACCTCGATCTTCGCGGCCAGTCCGCGCCAGAAGCGCTGTTCGTCCATGCGCTCCAGCGGATCGCCGGCCATCAGCAGCGCCGCGTGCACGATGCCGTGGATGGTGCCGAAGCGGCGTTCGACGTCGGCGCTCGTGCGCTCCAGCGCCAGCGCATCGGTCGCGTCGGCGGAAATGTAGTGCGGCGCGGGACCGAGCTTCGCGAGGCGGTCGATCTTGTCCTCGATCACCTCGTCGCGGCTGCGCAGGCCGATCCACACCACCTGCGCCGCATGGCGGCGGATCAGGTATTCGCTGAAGGCCTCGCCGATGCCGCCGGCACCGCCGATGATCACGTAGACGCCGCCGTGACGGAACGCGGTCTGCTCGGGCTCCGGCATCGAGCACGGCACCCAGCGCTGGCGGTGCCAGCGCCCGAAGCGGTGCGCCCACGCGTTGCCGTCGACGTCGGCCGGCAGTGCCAGCATCTCCTGCCACGGCCAGCGCGTGCCCGGCTGCACGTCCACCAGCCGCACGCGCCAACCGGGATATTCCTTCGCCAGCGTGCCGACCAGACCATGCACGCCGGCATGGGTGGGATCGACCGCCTCGTCGTCGAACACCGGCTGCGCGCCGCAGGTGACGATGGTGAGGCCGAGCGGCTTCTTCGCGAACTCCAGCCGCAACAGCGCCTTGACGAGACGGAAGATCGCCATCACGCCGCGCTGCTGGCCGACCACGAGGCCATCGCTGTCGATCGACGTGAAAGCCGTGTCAGGCGACAACCAGACGAGATGATCGATGCCGCCCAGGCCGCGGAGTTCCTCCACCGCGCGATCGACCGTGTCGGTGATCGCGGCGGGCATGCGCCGGGCGCGCGGGTAACGGCGCCGGAGCTGGGCGTACTGCGCGTCGTCGCCACCAATCACGACGACGGCCGACTTGTCCGCGGGCCATGCCTCGTGTTCCGGCGGCACGGCGGGTTCCCAGGCCGGCGCCAGGGTCAGGGCACCGACGCGGACATCGTCCGTGCCCGCTTCGATGGCGACAGGCCTTTGCGCGACAGGCGCAGCCGCGACGGCGGTTGCCGGTGGCGGTGCCACGCGCGCTGCCGCGGCCTGCGGTGCCTGCGCGGGCCGCGCGGATGCACCGGCTTCACGCGAGGTCACACCCTTCAGGCTGGCGACGATGCGCCCGCTCGGCGTGCACAGGTCGACATCGAGCTTGTGGCTGGCCTGCCGGCGGTCACGCCGGATCCACACCCACATCTGCGACGTGCAGCGCCCGAAGATCTCCATGCCGTCGAGCGCGAACAACATCAGAGAACGCTGCTCGCCCTGCCCGTCCCCGGGCTGCACGACGCCGATCTCGAAGCCGATCGACACCTGCAACGCGCTGTCGAGCAGGCTGGGATGCAGCTGGAACGCCGAATCCTCCAGATCCTCCGACTCGGTGGCCGCGATGACGTCGGGCAGCCGGAGCTGCGCGAGGATCTGGTCCTCGCCGACGAACGCACGCTGGATGCCGCGATAACCCTCGCCGTAATGCAGGCCCATCTGGTCGAAGACGCCGTAATAGTCCTGCGTCGTCAGCACGCGCGCGTCGCAGCGGGTGCGGACCATCGCGATGTCGATCGCCGGTGCGGACAGGGGCTGCGACAGGGGCGCCATGGTGATGCGTCCCTGGCAGTGCGGGGTCGTGCTGCCGGCACCCAGCACGCGGAACGCGATGTCGCCCGACGGTCCGGCTTCGAGCACGATCTCCAGATCGACCGGCGTCGCGACCGCGAGCGGACGCAGCCAGACGACGTTGCGGAGCTGGCGAACCAGTCGATCCGGATACGCCAGACTCGCCGCGGCGCGCACCATTTCGAGGCAGCCCGCGCCCGGCAGCATCGGCGCGCCCTGCACCACATGGTCGCGCAGGAAGAATTCCTGCCCGGTCCAGTGCGTGGCGAAGCGATGCACGCCGGCCGCAGCCGAGGCATCACCGACGGCCGCATGCACGAACGGATGCAATGGCGCCGCGCCCCCGGCGACGGCAGCGGCAGGTGCCGCCACCTTCACCGCCGGTGCGGATGCCGGCACCGACGATGGCACGGCTGGCATCGCGACCGATGTGGCCGGAGTCTCCGCCCGCGCGGCCGGTGCGGGATCCGGCACCCAGTAGCGTTTGCGCGTGAAGCGGTACAGCGGCAGCGGCACGCGTCGATGCGAAGCGAACAACCGGCGCAGATCGAGTGCGACGCCCTGCACGTGCAGCGCAGCCAGTCCGGACAGCGAACGTGTGCGCAATGCGTCGTCCGTCGTGGCCGTCAGGCGCTCGATCTCCTGCTGCCCCTGCGAGGCGAGTTCTGCCCCAGGATTCGCGACGGCGACCGCCGCAACGACACGCGACGCGGTGCCGGCCAGCCAGCGACGCAGTTCGACGGCCGCGTCGGCCGCCGTGTCGGCGACCAGCGCGAGGCGATGGCGATGATGACGACGCCCGACCGCGAGCGTGAAGCCCACGGCGTCGAGGTCGATGGCCGCGGCCTCGCGCTCCAGATGCTCGGCCAGCGCATCGACCTGCGCCGGCACGTCTTCCTCGCGATAGCCCGACACCACGAGCAGCGTCGGGCGCGACGCACGGGCGACGACGGGCCGCGCCGGCGCCTCTTCCACCACCATGTGCGCATTGGTGCCGCTGAAGCCGAACGAGCTGACGGCGGCGAGGCGGCGACGCCCGATCGGTGCGGGCCAGTCCCGCAGCGTCGTGTTGACGACGAACGGACTGTCGGCGAAGGCGATGTGCGGATTGGGCGCCTCGAAATGCAGCGACGGCGGGATCTGCCGATGGCGCAGGGCCAGCAGCACCTTCATCAATCCCGCGACGCCGGCGGCGGCCCCGGTGTGGCCGATGTTGGTCTTGATCGACCCGAGCGCGCAGAAGCCCGTGCGATCGGTGTAATGGCGGAACGCACGCGTCAACGCGGAGGCTTCGATCGGATCGCCGAGGATAGTCCCGGTGCCGTGCGCCTCGACGAGTTGCAGGTCCGCCGGATCGATCCCGAACATGTCGTAGACGCGACGTTCCAGCCGCTCCTGCGCGGCGGCGTTCGGCGCGGTGATGCCGTTGCTCGCGCCGTCCTGGTTGATGCCGCTGCCCTTGATGACGCCATGGACATGGTCGCCGGCGTCCAACGCGTCCTGCAGGCGCTTGAGGACCACGACACCGACGCCTTCCGACGGCACGAAACCATCCGCACCCGCGCCGAAGGCACGGCAGCGACCAGTCGGCGACAACATCCCGGCGCGGCTGGAGGACACCAGGAAACCGGGCGTGCACTGGATCCACACGCCGCCGGCGAGCGCGATGTCGGTCTCGCCCGTCCACAGCCCCTGGCAGGCCAGGTGCACGGCGACCAGCGAGCTCGAACACGCGGTATCGAGCGTGATCGCAGGTCCCTGCAGATCGAGATGGTAGGCAATGCGCGAGGACAGCACCGACGCCGCATTGCCCCACATCGCATGCGGGGGAAGCGTCGGCTGCGCCTGCACCAGGTCGCCGTAATCGCCGCCGTTGAACCCCACGTACACGCCGCAGCGTGCGCCCGCGATGCCCTCGCCGGCGTAGCCCGCATCTTCCAGCGCATGCCAGCAGCCTTCCAGCAGCAGGCGATGCTGCGGGTCCATGTAGGTGGCTTCGGTACCGGAGATGTTGAAGAACAGCGGATCGAACAGGTCGATGTCGCTCAGGAACCCGCCGCGCGGGCAGAGGCGGACGCTGTCCGGCAACGACGCGGTGTCGACCTTCCAGCGCGTGATCGACTCGGTCACGTCGTGGCCCGCGGCGAGGTGCGCCCACAGCGCCTCCAGGTCGTCCGACTTCGGGAAACGGCCGCTCATGCCGACGACGGCGATGGGACCCGGACCGGCCATGGGCGCGAGGCGCGTCGATGCCGGCATCGCCGTCGCGACGGCCTCCGCGGGACGCGCGCCCGCGGCGTGCACGGCCGCTTCCTGCGCACGCGGCGCAGCGATCGACGCCTGCACGCGCGTCATGTCGCAATCGCGCAGCACGTGACGGACGAGCTTGTTGACGGAGCTGTGGTCGAACAGGCTGGTGCCCGCCAGTTCGATGCCCAGCGCCTCGTTGAGCGCACGCACGATGCGCACGCTGCTGATCGAATCCACGCCGTAATCGGCGAACGCGCCGTCGGGATCGATCCGATCCGGCGCGAGTTTCAGCGTGGTCGCCAACTGGGCGAGGAGCGTGTCCTTCACATGAGCTTCAAGCGCGGGAGCATCGAGTTCGATGGCGACCACCGTTTCGCGGTTCGTGGAGGGGGGAACGGATGCCGCCGTGCCTGCGGCTTCGGCGGCGGCACGGGATGCCGCGGGGGTGAGGCGATGCAGCGCCGCCATCTGCGGCGCGTCGGACTGCATGAGGATCTCCACCGCCGCCATCGCCTCGTCCGGCTGCAGGGCACCGATGTCGGCCTGTGCGAAGCGCTCGCGGACGCGCGGCGGCATGGCCGCCGTCGCCCCGATCGCGCCCCAGAAGCCCCAGTTGAGCGTCTTCACGGGACGACCGAAGCGCACGGCCATCTGCCTAGCCAGCGCATCCTGGCAGAGGCTGCCCGCGCTGTAGTTGCTCTGCCCGGCCTCGCGGGAATGGCTCGCCAGCGAGGAGAACAGCAGCACGCAGTCGAGCGGGTCGTCGGCGAACACGCGGAAGACGTTGGCGGCGATGCGCGCCTTGGTCGCGAACGCCTGCTCGAAATGCGCCGCGTCGAGGGTGGCGATACGGCTGTCGTGCAGTTCGATCGCCGAGTGGACCACGCCGTGCACGGCGCCGAAGGTGCGCAGGACGTCGGCGCGCACGGCGGCCAGCGCCGCCGGGTCCGTCGCATCGGCCTGCACGTATCGCGGCGCGGGGCCGAGCGCGGCCAGGCGAGCGAGTTTGCCGGCGATGCCATCGTCGACGGCACGGCGCCCGACCCACACGACCCGTGCCCGATGATGGCGGACCAGGTATTCGGTGAAGACCTCGCCGACGCCGCCGGCGCCGCCGATGATCACGTACACGCCGTCGCGGCGGAACGCACTGTGCGCCGGCGCCTTCGCCGCCACGCTGCGCAGGCGTTCACGCATCCACTGCCCCGCGCGATGGAACCAGATGCGGCCTTCGGCATCGCCCGGGATCGCGGCGATGCGTTCGGCCGGCAGCGCATCGTCGCGGTCGAGATCGACCAGCGTCGCCACCCAGTCGGGATGTTCCTTGACCGCACTGGCGACCAGTCCATGCAGCGCGGCATGGCTCGGCGTATCCCGCGCAGCGCGCGTGACCAGCGTCCAGTGCAGCGGCGCATCGCCGTCTCCCCGTGCCAGCAATGCCTTGATCGCGTGGAAACAGGCCAGCACCGGCAGGCGCAGGGCCTCGTAGGTCGACAGCGCACCGGGGGCCGAGACCTCCTCCTGCGCGATCCACACGAGGCGTTCGATGCGTCCCGCCATGCGCAACGACGCGGCCCAGGCATCGAGGCGATCGAGTGCCGGTGCCGGCAACGCGACCACATGCGGCCAGACGCGCGCGAACGCCGCGAGCTGCGCATCGCTGGCGCCGACGACGACCACGCGCGCATCGGCGGCGACGGCCTGCTGCGGCAGCGGGACGCTGTCGGCGTCGGGCACCAGCAGTTCGAGATGATCGAGCACGACGTCCGCCGGCGATGCATGCGGAGTCGCCGCTGACGGAGCCGCGGCCGGGACGTGCGCCGTGGCCGCATCGGCAGGCGCATCCACCCAGCAGCGCTCCTTCGCGAACGGATACGTCGGCAGGTGCGCCAGGCGCACGCGCGTGGCGCGAGGCAGATCGCGCCACTGCGGCTCGAAGCCGCGCACCCAGCGAGCGGCGAGTTCCGCGAGGAATCCCGCGCCGGCGTCGGCGGGAACCGGCATCGGCACATCGTCGTGCGCGATCTCGCGCATCAGCGCGGTCAGTCGCCCGGTGAAGAGCCCGTTGCCGGCCTGCCCCGCGAGGGCCTCTTCCAGCCGCGCGATGGCCTCCGGCCGCGTGGTCGCGACGAACGCCAGGCGATGGTCGAACGCCGCGCGGCCGACCTGCAGGGTCCAGGCGACATCCGCCAGCGGGATGGTCGTCGAACGCGCGAGGAAGCTCGCCAGCGCGGCGCACTGCGCCTTCAGCGCGTCCGCATCGCGGGCGGAGACGACGAACAGCAGCGGTTCGGCATCGGGCGCCACCACGGCGACCGGTTCGTCCCATTCCTCCAGCACCAGATGGGCGTTGGTGCCGCTGTAGCCGAACGAACTGACCGCGGCGCGGCGCGCACGGCCTGCCGGCACCATCCACTCCCGCAGTTCGGTGTTGATCACGAACGGCGAGCCTTCGAAGGCGCAGTGCTCGTTCGGCTGCGCGTAATGCAGGGTGGGCACGAGGCGGCGTTCGCGCATCGACAGCACCGCTTTGTGCACGCTGGCGACACCCGCGGCCGCGGAGGTGTGGCCGATGTTGCTCTTCACCGAACCGAGCGCGCAGAAATGCGCCTCGGCAGTGGCTTCGCGGAAGGCCGTGACCAGCGCCTCGAATTCGATCGGATCGCCCAGTTTGGTGCCGGTGCCGTGCGCTTCGACACAGCCGATCGTGGCCGGATCGATGCCGTGGCGCCGGTGCACGTCGCGCAGCAGGTCGATCTGGCTGCGGATGCTGGGCGCGGTGATGCCATTGGTGCGCCCGTCCTGGTTGATGCCGGAGCCGAGCACCACCGCATGGATGCGGTCGTTGGCCGCGATCGCATCGCCCAGCCGCTTCAGCACGAGCACGCCCACGCCCTCGCCCGGCACGAAACCGTCGGCGGCATTGTCGAACGCGCGGCAGCGGCCCGACGCGGACAGCATCCCCGAACCGCACATGCTGATGTAGCTTTCCGGCGTGAGATAGAGGGTGACGCCGCCGGCCAGCGCGAGGTCGATTTCGCCCGCCAGCAGCGCCTGGCAGGCCAGGTGGGTCGCCACCAGCGACGACGAACACGCGGTGTCGATCGCGATCGCCGGGCCCTTGAGGTTCAGGTGGTACGCGATGCGCGCCGCGGCGATCGACCCGCTGTTGCCGGTCGCCTCGCCGATGCCTGCGCCGGCCTGCTGGCACAGGTTGACGTACTCGTTGTTCATGATGCCGAGGTAGACGCCGCAGCGCGCGCCATCGAGTACCGCCGGCGCGTAGCCCGCGTCCTCGAACGCACGATAGCCCTCTTGCAGGAACAGCCGGTGCTGCGGGTCCATCACCGTGGCTTCGGCCGGCGAGATGCCGAAGAACAGCGGATCGAACGACTCGACGTCGTCGAGCATGCCCAGCCACCGGCAATAGACCTTGCCCGGCTGCTGCGGCCGCGGATCGAAATGGCGTTCGACGTCCCACCGCGACGGCGGGATCTCGCGCACGGCGGAACGCCCTTCGGACAGCAGCGCCCAGAACGCATCGAGCGACGCGGCGCCGGGATAGCGCCCCGACATGCCCACGATCGCGATCCGCTCGCGCGTGGCGCCATGCGGCGGCGATGCCGCCTGCGGTTGTGCGCTCGCGCTCCGTGCCAGCGCGTCCAGCATCGCCTTCGCCTGGTCCGGGGTGATCTTCCGTGCCTGCAGGGCCCGCAGAATGTCTTGTCGATTCATGTCCATGTTCCACTTCATCGTCATGCCAGTCCCTCGGTCGCATCCACCGGATCGATGTCCGGCGTCGCCAGCCAGGACTGCGCTTCCTCCGGATCCGCCGTGCCGTCGTAGATCGCCTGCAACCAGTCGTCGACCGTGCGCGTCTCCTGCGCCGCCGGTGCCTGCACCGGTGTCGACGCCTCGGTGCTGCCCTCCGGCATCTGCGCAAGCACGAACGCCGCCAGGTCACGGATCGTCGGGTATTCGTAGATCTTCGTGGGACCGAGCAACACGCCCAGCCGTTCGAGGATCACGGGCAACCACGCCACGCCCATCACCGAATCCATGCCGAGATCGACGAAGGTCGTGTTCAGGCCGACATCGGCGGTCTGCATGTAAAGCACCTCCGCCAGCGTTTCACGCAACACGTCCTCGACCCGCCGCAACGCCGCGGAGGCGGGCTTCGGGGACGCGGGCCGCGATGGCAACGGATCAGGGGATGCGGAATGCGAGGCGACGGGCTTTGCCTGCGCCGGAACGACATCGACCACCGGCGCGACGGCCGCGGCCTGCGGCACCACGCGCCCCCGGAACGCATCCGGCGCCCAGTAGCGTTCCCGCGCGAACGGATACGTGGGCAGGCGCACCCGCGGCGGGCGGCGCCCCGCGTGCAGGCGCGACCAGTCGCAGGTCGCACCGTTCGCCCATGCCTCCAGCAGGCGGCGCTCCTCGCCGCGTGCGAGCGATTGCGCGGGATCGTCGATCGACACCGCGGTTCCGTTCGCAGCGTCCTCGTCCACCACGCCGCAGCGACAGCCTGTGCGGTCGCCGGCAAGGAACGCCCGGAGCTTGTCGGACAGTTCGGCGATCGAGCGTGCCGACAGGCCGAGACGATGCGCATGGTGCTCACGCCCGGTCTGCAGCGTGCAGGCGATCGCGCCCAGATCGGCGTCGTGATAGGCACCGGAGGCCATCGCTGCCAGCAGGTTGCGTGCGGATTCTTCCAGGCGCGCCGCATCGCGGGCACTGAGCACGATCAGTGCCGGCAGAAGCGATGGCGTCGCATCGCCCGGCACTGACGTGAGGTACTCCTCGACCAGCAGGTGCGCATTCGAGCCGCCTGCGCCGAACGACGACAGCGCGGCCATGCGCGGCAAGGTGCGCCCCTGCGCATCGGTGCGTGCCGGCCACGGCGCCAGCGTGCGCTGGACCACGAACGGCGTCTGCGCGAAGTCGATGTTCGGATTCAGCGACTGCGCGTGCAGCGTCGGCACCAGCGTCGCATGGCGCATCTGCAGCAGGATCTTGGTCAGCCCGGCGATGCCGGCCGCGCTTTCGCAGTGCCCGATGTTGGACTTGACCGAGCCGATGCGCACGGTTCCGTTCGCCGGCGCGTCATGTCCGACCGCGAGGCCGCGAACCAGGCCCGCGATCTCGATGGGATCGCCCAGCGCCGTGCCGGTGCCGTGTGCCTCGACGTAATCGATGGTCGCCGGGTCCACGCCGCTGCGTGCGATCACCTGCGCGATCAGTTGCGCCTGCGCCGCCGCACTCGGCACGGCGAAGCCGTTGGAGCGCCCCCCGTGGTTGACGCCGCTGCCGCGGATCACGCCGAGGATGCGGTCGCCGTCGGCGACGGCGCGCGCCAGCGGCTTGAGCACGACCGCGCCCACGCCTTCGCCCGGGACATAGCCGTCGCCACCGTCGCCGAACGCCGCACAGCGGCCGTTGCCGGAAGCGAACCGCGCTTCCGACAGGCCGAGGTACTTGTTCGGGTGCAGCGACACGTTCACGCCACCGGCGATGGCCACGCCGCAGTCGCCTTCGCGCAGGCTCATGCAGGCGAGATGGATCGCGGTCAGCGACGAGGAGCACATCGTGTCCACGGCGATCGACGGCCCCTGGAAGTGGCCGAAATAGCTGACGCGATTGGCGACCGACGACATGCCCGACCCCAGCGCGAGCGGCACGCCCAGCATCTGCGCCTGCGCGCCGTACAACTGGTATTCGGTGTGCATCACGCCCACGAACACGCCGACGCCTGCACCGGCGGATGCGGCGCTGCGATTCAGCGCATCGCGGGTGTAGCCCGCATCCTCGACGGCATCGTGGGCACTCATCAGGAACAGGCGCTCCTGGGGATCCATCATCGGCGCCTCGCGCGGCGAGATGCCGAAGAACTTCGGATCGAAATCGGCGACGCCGTCGATGAATCCCCCCCACTTGCAATAGCTCTTGCCGGCGGCATTCCTGTCGGCGTCGTAGAAACCGTCCAGCGGCCAGCGATCGGCCGGGATCTCGGTGATGCAGTCGACGCCCGCCTTCAGGTTCTCCCAGAACGCCTCCAGCGTCGGCGACTGCGGATAGCGTCCGGCCAAACCGATGATGGCGATATCGTCCCGGGCTCGATCCGGAGGAACCGCCGCATCGCGCGGAGCCGCCGTGGTCGCGGCGGGCTCATGCGGCATCGGTGCCTCGACGGAGACAGCGGCCGGCGCGGCCGCCTGCACGGGGCGCCGGCTCGCCAGATGGTCCGCGAGTTCGCCGACGGTGGCGTATTCGAAGAACAGCGTCTTCGACAATGGGCCGTGGTGCTTCTCCAGCGCCGCGGTCAGTCGCACCGCGACGATCGAGTCGATGCCGAACGCATCGAACGTGTCGTGCGCATGGATGCGTCCCGGTGCGATCATCAGCTGGCGGCTCAGGAAATCGCGCAATGCAGGCACCCCGTCCTCGAACGGGGATGCGTCCGCGGCGGCATTGGCCTGCGCCGGGGCCGTCGATGCCACGGCCCCGACCGTCGGCGTTTCGACGGCGGCATTCGGCGCATGCAGCGCCGCGCGGAGCTGCGCGGGATGGCCATGCGCGACCGCGATGACGGGGTGCGCCATCGCCAGTGCACGCTTCAGCGCGCCCAGACCGGTCGCGGCATCGAGCGGCACGAAACCCTGCCCCCGCATCGCGTTCACGGCGTCCGCCGGCACCTGCATGCCGCCGTCACTGGCCCAGTACGGCCAGGCGATCGACAGGGTGCGGCCACGGCGTTCGCCCAGCGCCTGCAAGGCGTGGCGGTATTGTGCGTATTCGTCGAGGAAGGCGTTCGCCGTCGCATACGCGGCCTGGCCGATCCCGCCGGTCCTGGCGGTGAGCGACGAGAACAGCACGAAGCATCCGAGCGACAGGTGCCGGGTCGCGAGATCGAGGTTGCGGGTGCCGGCGACCTTCGCCGCCAGCGTGTCCCGCAATTCCGCACCGGACAGGCCGGCGATCAGGCGACTGTGGGCCACGCCCGCGCAGTGCAGTACGCCATCAAGCACGCCTAAGTGCCGCGTGATCTCCTCGACCAGTTCCTCCACCTGCGCACGGTGCGCGACGTCCACGCAGCGGTAATGCACGCGGGCACCGGCAGCCGTGAGCCGGCGCAGCCGATCGCGCCCGGTCGCGTCGAGGGCCCTGCGACCGGCGACGATGACGGTCGCCCCCGGCGTACGGCCGATGTCCGCCACCACCTCGCTGCCGAGGCCGCCGAGGCCGCCGGTGACGAGATACAGTCCGCCCTCGCGCCAGCCGGCCGCCTCGTCGCCTCCGGGCCATTCGACTTCGCGCAGCGCAGCGGCGTCGACGACCTCCGCACCGACCACGCCCGGCATCAGCGTGCGGGTGTGCAACGCGGGGGATTCCGCCGTCGCGCAGCGCAGCAAGGCCGCGAGCGCGGCATTCAGGCGTCCCGTGCCCTGTGCGGGCACGCGCAGTTCGAGCATCGTCGGCGTGCGCGTGCGCTGCGTCGTCTGGACGATGCCCAGCAGTTGCTCCGCGTTCGCGAGGAAACGGTCGGCCGGATCGGTGGCCGCACCCTCCAGCACGGTGCATTCCGCAGTCGCCGGCACCGGGAATGCGGCGAGCCCGGGCGCGGGGAGATCGCAGGCGATGATCCGGTGCTGCGTGCCGGCGATCACCGCCGACGGATCGCAGGGCTGCGCCGGGGCGGGCACGAAGAACAGCGTCTTCGGCACGGCAGGCTGTGCCGGACCCTGACGGAATTCCCGGCCGCTCAGGCCTTCCATGCGCACGCACACCAGACCGGCGTCATCGCACAGATCGATGTCGGTGCGCACGAGCCCGGATGCCGCCGTCGTCCGGCGCACCACCGCCCAGCACTCGCGCGGGCAGGCACGGAAGAATTGCAGGCTGTCCAGCGCGAACGGCACGGATGCGACACGGGGGGCACCGTCATCCGGCGCGTCGCCCAGGTCGAAGCCCGCCGCCTGCACCGCGGAATCCAGCAGGCTGGGATGCAGCCCGAAGCGGTTGGCGTCGTGGGCGACGACGGACGGCAGCCGCAGGCGCGCAAGCACGAACCGGCCGCGCGCATCCGAACCGGGTTGCAGTTCGACCAGGCCGCGATGGGAGGGGCCGTACTCGACCCCCATCGCCTGCAGATCGCGATAGCCGCCATCGGCGGGCTTCGGCGCCGCGGTGGTCGCGATGCGCAGCGCGGCGATGTCGAGCGCCGGGGCCTGCTGGGGGCGCAGCGACACGGTGGCACGCACGCACGGCGCCTGGCGCCGGCGTGCATCGCCCTCGCCGTCGTCCTCGGCGGGATCGCGCGTGAATTCGCAGACCAGGTCGTCGCCCTGCGGCTTGACCTGGACATGCAGGTCGAACGGCCCGTCACCGGCCACGACCGGCTTGAGCCAGACCACGTCGCCGATGCGCATCGCGGCCTGCGCGTCGCCCTGTTCGGTCGGCGAGCCGGTGGCGAGCGCGGCGGCGGCCCGCGCCATTTCGAGATAGGCCACGGCCGGCAGCAGGCGCTGGCCCGACACGACGTGGTCGGCGAAGATCCGTTCGTTGCCGGTGAACGTCGAACTGAAACGAAGCCCCTGCAACGTCGAGGTGTTGCGATGGACCAGCGGATGCAGCAGGCGCGGGCCGCCCGCATCGTCGAGGTTCTCCGGTACCTGCGGTGACGGCGCCGCGACCGATGCGGCATCGCCCAGCCAGTAACGCTCCTGCGCGAACGGATACGTCGGCAGCGGGATGCGCTGCGGCGACGCCTGCGGATACAGTCGGTTCCAGTCGATCACGGCGGTGCCGTCGACCCATGCGCCCAGCAACGGCGCGTCGTCGCCGCGGGTCGTCCAGGCGTCCAGCAATGCCTGCACCGCATCGTCGCCCAGGCGTTCCGGCGCCTTGCGGCCGCGGTGCGCGACGCCGACATGGAGTCCGTCGCCGTCGCGCGGGCCTTGCAGGAAGCGTTCGAGCTTGTCGCGCAGATCGGCCATCGAATGCGCGACGAAAGCCAGGCGCACGTCCATCGCTTCGCGCCCGACCTGCAACGTGCAGGCGACCGCCGCGAGGCGGTCGTCAGCCAACGCGCGGCAGGCATCGAGCAGGCGTCGCACCTGCTCGCGCAGGCGGGCGTCGTCCATGGCCGACACGGGCACCAGCACCGGACCGGGTGTGCCGGAAGACGCGATCGACGGGGCGACGTATTCCTCGATGATCACGCAGGCGTTCGCTCCGCCCGCGCCGAAGGACGACACGCTGGCGATGCGCGTGCCGGTGGCAGCGATGGCGGGCAGCACCCACGGCATCGACGTGCGCTGCAGGCGGAACGGGCTGCGTTCGAACGCGATGTGCGGATTGACGCGCTCCGCGTGGAGCGACGGCACCAGCCGCCGGTGGCGCAATTGCAGCAGCACCTTGGTCACGCCGGCGACGCCGGCGGCGGCCTCGAGGTGGCCGAGGTTGCTCTTCACCGAACCGATCGCGCAGAAACCGCGCTCGTCGGTGGATTCGCGGAACGCCTGGGTCAGGGCGTCGATCTCGATCGGATCGCCGAGTTCGGTGCCGGTGCCATGCGCCTCCACGAACGAAACGTCCTGCGCACGGATGCCCGCCTTGCGCAGCGCGGTCTTGACCAGTTCGCGTTGCGCGGCGGGATTCGGCGCGGTGTAGCCCTTCGCCTTGCCGCCGTGGTTGATGCTGCTGGCGCGGATCACGCCATGGATGTGGTCGCCGTCGGCGATCGCGCGCGACAGGCGCTTGAGGACCAGCACGCCCACGCCCTCGCCCGGGACGAAGCCGTCGCCGCCTTCGCCGAAACTCAGGCAACGCCCGGACGTCGACAGGAACCGGCCCTCGCACGAGGCGACGTAGCGCGAGGGATGCAGGTTGAGGTTGACGCCGCCCGCAGCCGCCACTTCGCATTCATCGCGAAGCAGGTGCTCGCAGGCTTCGTGGATCGCGGTGAGCGACGAGGAGCACATCGTGTCGATGGGCATGCTCGGGCCCTGCAGGTCGAGCAGGTACGACACCCGATTGGCGACGGAACCGAACGACGTCTGCGGATGGATCGCGTCGCCGCCGGCGTCCAGCGCACTCGCGCAGCGTTCGAAGCCGGACTGCGAAATGCCCGCGAAGACGCCGACGCGGCGGCCGTGCCGGCTCGCCAGCGACGTGCGGCTGTAGCCGGCGTCCTCGAACGCGCGCCAGGTTTCCTGCAGGAACAGGCGTTCGTGCGGATCGATCGCCATCGCCTCGCGCGGCGCGATGCCGAAGAACAGCGGATCGAAATCGGCGAAGCCGTCGATGAAACCGCCCCATTTGCAATAGCTCTTGCCTTCGGCGATGGCCTTCGCGGGATCGGGCTCGTAGAAGCCGTCCAGCGGCCAGCGTTCGGCGGGGATCTCGGTGACGCAATCCTGCCCGCGTTCGAGGCAGGCCCAGAATGCATCGAGGTCGGGAGCCTGCGGATAGCGGCCGGACAGACCAACGATGGCGATCCTCCGGTCGTCGGTCCGCGCATCGCCGGACGCTTCCACGGACACAGGGGGCCGAGCTGCTTCGCGAAGCGCCTCCGCCTGTGGAACGGCGGCATCCAGGCGCGTGCCGGAGACGCTGACCGCGGAGGCCGCGGCCGGGATCGGCGCCCTGGCATGCGGCGCGGCCTGCAACGCGCGTGCGGCCTCCGGCTGCGTCGCGACGAAATGTTCGGCGATCGCGGTGACGGTGCGGTGCTCGAACAGCACCGTGCTGCCGACGTCGTGGAAGGTGTTGCGCAGTTCGTTGGCGACCCGGATCGCGAGGATCGAATCGACGCCGTAGTTTTCCAGCGGCTCGTGCACGTCGACTTCGTCGGCCGGCTGCTCCAGCGTCTTCGCCACGACCGCGCGCACGTGCGCGATCGTCGCCGCGCGGACATCGCCGGACACTGCAACGGGGGCCAGCACCATCGAAACGGGCACCGGCGAAGCAGTCATCGGCGTCGAGGGCACAGCGAGAGGCGACGGCATCAGCGCACGAGCGGCCTCCGGCTGCGTCGCGACGAAATGTTCGGCGATCGCGGTGACGGTGCGGTGCTCGAACAGCACCGTGCTGCCGACGTCGTGGAAGGTGTTGCGCAGTTCGTTGGCGACCCGGATCGCGAGGATCGAATCGACGCCGTAGTTTTCCAGCGGCTCGTGCACGTCGACTTCGTCGGCCGGCTGCTCCAGCGTCTTCGCCACGACCGCGCGCACGTGCGCGATCGTCGCCGCGCGGACATCGCCGGACACTGCAACGGGGGCCAGCACCATCGAAACGGGCATCGGCGAAGCGGGCGTCGGCATCACGGACGCGGCGAGAGGCGACGGCATCAGCGCACGGGCGGCCTCCGGTTGCGTCGCGACGAAATGTTCGGCGATCGCGGTCACGGTGCGGTGCTCGAACAGCACCGTGCTGCCGACATCGCGGAAGGTGCTGCGCAGTTCGTTGGCGACCCGGATCGCGAGGATCGAATCGACGCCGTAGTTCTCCAGCGGTTCGTGCACGTCGACTTCGTCGGCCGGCTGCTCCAGCGTCTTCGCGACGACCGCGCGCACGTGCGCGATCGTCGCCGCACGGACATCGCCGGATGCGGCCTGCGTCGGCCCATTCGCGCCGCGCGTGGGTGCAACGGCGGTGATCGCCGGGACATCGTCGCCCGCGACCGTCGCGGCCGACGCGAGATGGGTACCGAGCGCACGCACGTTGGGATATTCGAAGACGAGGGTGCTCGAAACATCGCCGAAGCGGACGCGCAGGGCATTGGCGAGGCGGATGGACAGGATCGAATCGATGCCGTAGTTCTCGAAGGGCTCGTCGATGTCGACCTCGTCCTCCGCGAAGTCCAGCGCCTCGGCGACCCGCTGGCGCACGAAACGGATCGCCTCCGTGCGCGACGTGCTGGCGCCTGCGCCCGCTTCGGTGCGCACCGGGGCGATCGTGTCCGCCTGCACGGCGGCGGTCGGCGCGGGCGCGTCGCCGGCGGCAGATCGGGGACCGTTGTCATCGGGGGCGGGTCGCACCGCCGTACGCTTCTGTCGGAACACGCCATCGCTCTCCGCAATGATGATCTGCTGTCCGAAGCGATGCGCCTTCCCGACCGGGAAGCGCACCGCACGGAACCCCTCTTCTTCCAGCACGCGCTGCCAGGTGTCCGGCGCCAACCCGGGCGATCCAGGTTCGCGCAGCCAGCCATCCTCGTGGGCCCACCAGCCGGGCAGCAGGCCGAACGTCAGGTGCGCGAACAGTTCATGCCCGCGCATTTCGTTGACGATCAACAGGCCGTTCCGCCCCAGCGCGCTCTTGGCGTGACGCATCGTGCGATGGATGCCGCGGGTCGCATGCAGCACGTTGGTCGCGATCACCAGGTCGTACGCACCGCAATCGATGCCCTGCTCCGCCAGCGGGCGTTCGATGTCGAGGATCCGGCCATGCAGGTACGGCGCCACGGCGCGGTATTCGCGCTCGGCATGGGCAAGGAAGGCGCGCGAAACGTCGGTGTAGACGTACTCCGCCACCGACGCCGCGAACGGCCGCAGCGCCTCGAACACGTGCGCGCTGGTCGCGCCGGTCCCGGCACCGATCTCCAGGATCCGCAGCCGCACACCCGGCGTCGCGCGCAGCCGCTGTTGCACGTTGCTCGCGACCAGCGCCGCGACCACGCGGTTGTAGTAGTCGATGAACGGATTCTTCTTGTAGACGTCCTCGACGCGCTGCAGCGACGCGTTCGAGAACATGACGTCGGTGGCTTCGCGGCGCCCGGCCAGGATGTCGGGGAGCGCGCGCAGCAACGGCGCGACCAGGTCGGCATGTGCGCGGGCACTCTCGTCGCCCCCAGCCTGCGTGGCGGCGAAATGACGTTCGACGATGTCCCAATCGGCACCGGTGAGCGGGCGCACGAACGCGAAGCGGTCGCCGCCGAGCGCGCGCATGTGCCCCGTCCGGCACAGGAAGGCGACGGCTTCGCGCAACCAGCGTGCGTACAGCGCGGGCTTCGCCAGACGGGCCTCGAGCGCGACCAGCGAGACTTCGCCCGATGCGAAGCCGGCGAAGGCCGCGATCCGGGACGCCAGGCCCAGCGCGAGCATGGCATCGAGGTCGTCGGGGGCCTGCGGAGCGTCGGCATCGGGCAGCGGAGCCATCGAGGCGACATCGCCCAAGGCGAACCGTTCCGCCACCGAGGACGCGATCGACAGCGTCTCGTCCGCGAGGATCGGCAGCGCGGCACCGCCGTGCGGCGCGGCACGCTTGAGCAGGCCCACTTGTTCGAACGGGCCGGCAAGCACGCGTTCGATGAAGGGCATGGCTTCCGACGGTTCGATCGAGCCCTCGCCGATGTGCGCCATGCGCCGGCGATGCGCCGCCGACGCGACGATGCCCACGCTCCCCCAGTAGCCCCAGTTGAGCACGCGCGTCGCGACCACGCCCTTGCGCCGCAGCCAGGTCGCCGTCGCATCGACGAACATGCTGCCGGCGGCGTAGCTGCTCTGGCCCGGCGAGGGGTTGAAGCTCTGCAATGCGGAGAAGAACAGGACGAAGTCGGCGGGGCGATAGCGCGCGAGCGTCGCGGCCAGCGCGGCACCCGTGCGGATCTTCGACGACAGCGCGTCCGTGAAGGTCGCCTCGTCGACGGTCATGACACTGCGGTCGTGCAGCGTCAGCGCCGTGTGGACGACACCGTGGATGACCCCGTGCTCGGCTTCGATCCGCTTGAAGGCGGCTTCCAGATCGGTCCGCCGCCGTGCGTCGACGCGCAGGTAGCGCACGCTGCCGCCGAGCGCGGACAGCCTGCGCAGCGCATCGGTGATCTCGTCCGTGGCGTCCCGCCGGCCCAGCCAGACGACGTTCGCGCGATGGCGACGCAGCACGTGCTCGGTCCACGCCTGGCCGAGGCCGCCGGCGCCGCCGAGCACGACATACACACCGCCTTCGACCATGCGCAGCGGACCGTCCGCAGGCAATGCCGCCGGCAGCAGGCGTCGCTGGTAGGCAGCGCCATCACGCACGGCGATCGAACTGTTCTCCGGGTCCGCCGGCGCATCCAGCAGCGCCGGCCACGGACCGTCGCCGGCCAGCGTCGAGAGCGCCTCGACGTCGAACGCGTGCACCGACCAATGCGGGTATTCCTTGGCGAGCGAGCCGACGAAACCGTGCACCGCGGCCTGTACGGGATCGCCGCAATCCGCGTTGCGCACGGCGAGTGCCAGCGTCGTGATCGCGGAGAAATGCAGCGCTTGCGTCTCGCAGCCCGCATGCAGCAGCGCCTTGGCGAGGCGGAAGCAGCGCAGGACCTGCGTGTCCGCATCGTCGGCAGCCGCATTCGTGTCCGCGCCCGTGACCCACACCACGTGCGTCGGCCGCTGTGCGCGGATCAGCGCGATCGCGTCATCGGCGGCATGTTCGGCCGGAAGCTGGCTGACCTGCGCATCGGCGAAGGCCCCACGCAGCGCGGCGGCCACCTCGGCGGGCGCACCAACGAGCAGGATCCGTCGTCCGGCAAGCGCGGCGACCGGCCGCGACAGCGGCCCGAGGCAGTCCCACACCGGCACCAGCGGGATCGCGCCCAGCGGCAAGGTCGCGACACCGCCGGCATGATCTTCTCCTGCCGTTTCTCGGGCATCTGCCACTGTCTTCGCCTGTACGACTTCCGGCTCGGGCACCACCGGCGGCGCGGCGAGCGTTTCGACGACCGCGACGTCGGCAGGAGCCTCCTGCACCACGCGGGCACTCAGCCCCGCGATCTCCACCGCGACCCGGCCGTCGGCGTCGCAGATGCAGACATCGAGCTTGCTCACGCGCTCGGAGCTGCCGGCTGCTTCGCGCACATGCACCCACGCTTGTTCGCCGGGCGCACGCAGGATGCGGACCCGGTCGATGCTGAAGGGCAATGTCTGTTCGAGTGACGTCTCGTCCAGCGTGTCTCCGTTGAGGCCGAGGCCGATCGACGCCTGCAACGCGGAATCGAGCAGCCCCGGGTGCAGCACGAAGCGCCCGTCGCGGACCGCATTCTCCGGCAGGCGCAGTTGCCCGAGCGCGAAACGCGTGCCGTCGGCAGCCGTACCCGCACGCGTGTCGACCAGCGCCCGCAGCGAGCGTCCGTACCGGCAGCCGAGTCGGTCGAACAGCGCGTAGCAGGCCTCGCCCGCGACCGCGTGCATGCAGGCCGCGCGCAGCGTCGCGAGGTCGAGCCGCTGCTCCGGCGCTCCCGCCACGCGTGTAGCCGTGCCTTCGCAATGCACGCATTCGACGCCGTCCGGCAGGCTGCAGACCTGGAAGGAGAACGCGGCATCGCCGCGCGCCGCGATGCGGACATGCACCTCCACCGGACGCGACTCGACGACCAGCGGTCGCAGCCAGGCGACGTTGTGCAGCACGACGGATGCATCGGCACCGCCGGCCGATCGTGTCGCCATCGTCACGGCGGCCCGGGCCATTTCCAGGTAGGCCACGCCGGGCAGCAACCGGATGCCGCGCACCTCGTGGTCGGCGAAGACGAATTCATCGCCGCGGAACAGCGTGGTGTAGCGATGCTCGGCGAGACTGGAGGTGTTGTGGTGCAGCAGCGGATGCAGCACGGCGGCGGCGGACGGTGCCGCGAGCGGCACGGCCTGCGGTGCCGCCATGCGCCGGACATGGCGGATCGGTGCGAACGGATACGTGGGCAACGAGATGCGACGAGGGCGATCTTGCCCGCGATGGAGCTGCGTCCAGTCGATCTCCGCACCGCCCATCCATGCCGCGGCGATCTTCCGCCGCTGGCCGCTGTCCACCCAGTGCGGCAGCAGTCGCGCCAGATCGTCCGCATCCAGCGCGGCGTAGTGCGCGGCGCCGCGATCTTCGCCGGCCGCGGATGCATCGGTGGCAATGAACGTGCGCAGGCCTGCGCACAACGCTTCGACGGTCGAGGCTTCCAGCGCCAGTCGGCAGTCGAACGCTTCGCGCCCGACCTGCAGGGTGTAGGCGATGTCGCTCAGCGCCAGATCGGGATTGCGCTCCAGGAAGGCCAGCAAGTCCACGGCGCAGGCGCGCAGCCGATCGGGCTTCCGGGCCGAGAGCGGCACCAGGCAAGGCACCGGCGTGGAAACGATGGCGTCGCCGGAAGCGCGCGCGTCGACGCGGCATTCCTCGAACAGCGCGTGCGCGTTCGTCCCGCCGATGCCGAACGAACTCACGCCCGCCCGGTGCGGCACAGCACGCGGCGCCAGCGTGCGGCCGGCGTCGACGACGTAGAAGGGGGACGCCGCGAAGTCGATCGCGGGATTCGGCCGCGAGTAATTCAGCGACGGCGGAATCTCGCCATGCTTCAGGCCCAGCATCACCTTGATGCAGCCCGCCAGGCCAGCCACGGTGTCGAGGTGGCCGATGTTGCTCTTCACCGAGCCGATGCCGCAGAACTGCCGGCGCTGCGTATGGCGGCCGAAGGCATCGCCCAGCGCCGCGAGTTCCAGCGGATCGCCCAGTCTCGTGCCGGTGCCGTGCGCCTCGACGTAGTCGATCGTCTCCACGTCCACGCCGGTGTCGCGCAGCACGCGATCGATCACGTTCGCCTGCCCGGTCGCGCTCGGAGCGTAGTAACCGGCCTTGTCGGCACCATCGTTGTTGACGGCGACACCGCGCAGCAGCGCGTAGACCGGATCGCCATCGGCGATCGCACGGCGTGCTTGCTTCAGCAGCAGCACGGCGACACCCTCCCCGCCCAGCATGCCGTCTGCGGCGGCATCGAACGGGCGCAGGTGGCCGTCGCTGGAGAAATTCATGCCGTGCTCGGCGACGTACCCCAGCGGTTCGCTCACCGACAGCGAGGCCGCACCGACCAGCGCATGCACCGCATCCCCGGCCAGCACGCTGCGGAACGCCGCCTGCAACGCGACCAGCGAAGACGAACAGTTCGAATGCACGAACAGGCTGGGGCCGCGCAGACCGAGCCGATGCGAGATCAGCGTGGGGATCGAACCGTTCTGCGACCAGGCCGAGGCGACGTACTGCTTCGAGCCTTCCATCACCGTCCACGGCGCCGGCGGCACGTCCGCGTGGTAGCCGGTGTTGGCGGCGGTCATGAACACGCCGGCATCCGCGATCCCGGACGGACGGTAGCCGGCGTCCTCGACCGCCTTCCACGCATGCTGCAACAGCCGCCGCAACTGCGGATCCATGGCCTGCGCGTCCTGCACGGACACGTGGAAGAACTCGGCGTCGAAGCAGTCCTTGTCCGGCACGGTGGCACGTGCGGCGACCAGGCCCGGCTTCGCGAGGAGATCGTCCGGGACACCCCGCGCGCGCAGAGTGCCGGCGTCGAGGATCTCGATGCTCTCGACGCCGTTGCGCAGGTTCTCCCAGAACTGGCGATGGTCGCGGGCGCCGGGCAATTCGCAGGAGATGCCGATGATCGCGACGCAGTCGTCGATGTCCGCGGCGGCCGGCTCCGCCGCTTGCGACGGCATCGCGGCAGCGGCCGTCGGCGCGGGATCCACCGTGCGCTCGCCGGAAGGCGTCGCGCCGGCACGGGCGGCAGTACGGATCGCGGCGATGTGCGCACCGATCCGGCGGACGCTGGCGAGATCGAGCAGCGCCATCACGTCGAACGGCACCTCGAAGGTCCGCGCGATGCGCGACGCGACGCCGACGGCGAGGATGGAGTCGCCGCCGATGTCGAAGAAACCTTCGTCCAGCGGCACGTTCTCCAGCCGCAGGCTCTCGGCCATGATCGCGCACAGCTTCGCTTCGATGTCGCGGTCACGCATCGTCATCGTCGGCACTTCCTCGTGATTCGCGCTGCGCGGGCGCTCGGCCAGCGCGCGGCGATCGACCTTGCCGTTCGCGTTCGTCGGCAATTGCGCCGAGAACTCGACCAGCGTCGGCACCATGTAATCGGGCAGGCGCGCGGCGATGTGCCGACGCAGTGCCTGCGCATCCGGCACGGCGACACCCGGCGCCGGCACGACGAAGGCGGCCAGTTGCTGGCGAGCCTCCAGCAGCACGACCGCGCATTGCGCAACGCCGGGATGGGATTGCGCCGCGGCCTCGACCTCGCCCAGCTCCACGCGCGACCCGCGGATCTTCACCTGCGCGTCGGCGCGCTCGACGAATTGCAGCTCGCCATCGCCGAGCAGGCGCACGCAGTCGCCGGTGCGGTACAGCCGCGTGCCGGGTGGCCCGAACGGATCGGCGACGAAGCGCTCGGCGGTAAGTCCGGGCCGGCGCAGGTAGCCGCGCGCCAGCGCGACGCCGCCGACGAACAGTTCGCCGACCTCGCCCACCGCCACCGGACGCATCGTCCGCGGGTCGAGCACGTGGGCCGTCGTCGCCGTGATCGCGGCACCGATCGACACGGAACCCGGCACGGACGCGGCCATCGATGCGGGATCGCAGATCTTGAACGTCGCGCAAACCGTCGTCTCGGTCGGGCCGTAGGCGTTGACGAAGCGGCATCGCCGCATCCAGCGTTCGGCGAGCGCCGGGGTGCATTCCTCGCCCGCGACGATGAGCGTGTGCAGGTCCGGCAGCGCGACGGCTTCCAGCAGCGTGACCGCCGAGGGCGGCAACGTGGCGACCGTGATCCGGCCCTGCTGCATGAGTTCGGCGAGCTGTCCGCTGCGGCGCAACGACCCGTTCGGCGCCAGGTGCAGGGTCGCCCCCGCCTGCAGCGCCATCGCGATTTCCCACACGGAGGCATCGAAGGTCCACGGTGCGAACTGCAGCACGCGATCGCCGGTCGCGACGCCGAATGCTTCCGCCTGCGTCCGCGCGAGATTCGCCAGTCCCGCATGGGTCAGGGCCACGCCCTTGGGCGTGCCGGTGGATCCCGAGGTGTAGATGACGTACGCGAGCTGTCCGGGCGCCACGGCCATGGCGGCGAAGGCATCGCGGCCTGCATCGACGCTCAGGATCCGCTCCAGCACGAAGCGATGCTCGACCGGCGAAGGCAACCGATCGCACAGGTCGCGCACGGTGATCACGGCCGCAGGCGCGGCGTCCTCGAGCAGGAAACGCAGGCGATCGGACGGCAGTTCGGGATCGAGCACGAGATACGCGGCGCCGGCCTTCCACGTGCCCACCAGCGCGCACAGCGCATCGGTCGAACGTTCGAGCAACAGGGCGACGATGTCGTCGGCTCCGATGCCGGCCTGCCGCAGGTGGGCGGCGACGGCATCCGATCGTGCGTCGAGCTCGCGATAGGTCAATCGCGATGTCCCGTGCGCGGCCGCCAGCACATCGGGATGTCGATGCGCCTGCTCGCGAATCGACTCGTGCAGCGGCCGCCAATGCGCCGGCACGGCGGGCGCCGGCAACGACGATGCACCGCGCGCATCCGGCGTGGCGCATGCGGCCTCGATCGAGGCGACCAGCCGCGCCAGCCATGCGTCGGCGGTCGCTTCGGGCAAGCGCTCCGCGTCGTGATCGATGTAGAGGATCCAGCCGCCGTCGCGCTCGGCCACCTTGAAGGCCAACGGGTATTCGCCTTCCTGGTACAGCCCCTCGACCGGCGTGAAGCGGACGCCCGCCCACGCCTGCGCGAGCGACGGCAGCGCGAAGAAGCGCCGGCTCTTGTACTCGAACACGGTGTCGAAAAGTTCGACGTGGCCGGCGCCATGCGGTCGCAACGCGCGCGCGATGCGCGGGAACGGGTAGTCCGCATGCGTCAGGGCATCGGTGATCCGCGCATGCGTCGCGTGCAGGCGCCGATCGAGCGTTTCCGCGGGATCATGCGCCGTGCGCACGGCAACGAGGTTGACGAAACTGCCGACCGTGTCGTCGAAGCCGGCATGCGGCCGACGCTCGACCGCCATGCCGACGGTGACATCGTCGCGACCGGACACCGAAGCCAGCAGCGTCTGGTACATCGACAGGAAGAACGTGGCCGGCGTGACACGCAGCCGGCTGCACAGCGCACCGATCGCATCGGCCGTCGCCGCGTCCAGCGCGTGCCGCACCGTGCGCGGACGACGCGCACTGCCGACACTGCCGCCGAGGCCGAGCACCGGTCCGGCACCTTCCAGCGTGCGCAGCCAGTACTGGCGCGCCGCTTCGCCCGCCCCGCCGGCGATGAACGCCTGCTCCCGGCGGACGAAATCGTCGAACTGGTGCGTCGCCACCGGCACCGCGACGGTCGCGTCGCCGGCCGCCCGTGCATACGCGGCACAGAGCGTCCGCAGGAAGACCTCCACCGAGCCGCCATCGAACGCGATGTGGTGGACGACGACCAGCAGGCGCCATGCCCCCTGCCCGCGCGCGTACAGATCGACGCGCATGAACGGACCGTCGGCCAGCACGAAAGGCCGGCGCAGCCGCGCGGACATGCGGGTCGCCAGTTCCACCTCGTCGAGGCCGGCGGCATCGTGGATCGCGAAGGGCAACGCTTCCGGCGCAATCCGCCTGCGTCGCGGACGCCCGCCGCGCTCGACGATCGCGGACGCGAGCACCTCGTGCGTGCGCAGCACCTCGATGCAGGCGGAACGAAGCGCCTCGGGATCCAGCGGGCCCGCCAGGTCCAGGCACAACGGAATGTTGTAGGCGAAGGATTCGGGACGCGCGGCCTGCAGCATCCACAGCCCCTGCTGGCCTTCCGACAGCGGCAGATCATCGGGCGCCACCTCATGCAGCCTGCGCCGCAGTTCGGCACGCGCAAGCTCGCCGCGCCGGAAAGCCATCAACAGTTCGCGGACGGTCATGGCGCCACTCCTTCCTCGATCAGTCGCGCCATGGCATCCAGGTCCAGCTGGCCGGCCTCGAACGCATCCAGCAGTACGTCCAGGCGATCCTTCGCCTCGTGCGCGGGCACGCCCGCCGCGCGTGCCGAGGCCAACTGCCTGCCGACATGCGCCGCGAGCGATTCGACGGTGGGATGCTCGAACAGTTCGCGACCGGACACCGCGAGCCCGTAGCGGTGTGCGATCTCGCGCATCAGCCGCATGCTCGCCAGGGAGTCCGCCCCGAGCGCCTGCACATCCGCGTCGGGCGTCAACTCGCCCGGTTCCAGCAGCAACGCGCGTTCGAGGAACCCGGTGATGAAGGCGTGCAGCTCCGCCACCGCGTCGCCCGTGGCCCCGTTCTCGATGGCGACATCGACAGGCGTCGTCGTGGCCGCGGCCTCGACCGATGCGCGCCGCGCCGCCGGCTCCGCGAGCCAGTAGCGTTCGCGCGCGAACGGATAGGTCGGCAGCGGGGTGCGGCGGATACGGCCTCCGAACAGACCAGAGAAATCGGGCGTCGCGCCACGCACGAACACCTCGCCCAGCCGATGCAGCGCGGACCGGCGATCCTGCATGCCGCGCGCTTCCTCGATGCAGCGCACCGCCTCCTTCGTCAGCGCATCGCGTTCGCGCGCGCCGGGCCTGGCGCGCTCGCCCGCCGGCACGACGGCGAGCGCCGCGACGAGCGCGTCGACGATCTCGTCGACCTGCGTCGCCACGCAAGCCCAGCGGTGTTCGAAGTGCTGTCGTCCCTGCAACAGCGTGCAGCTGATGGCCATGCAATCGACATCGCTCCCCGCGTCTTCCTGCGATCGCAGGTGCGCCAGCAACCGCTGCTGGCTGGTGCGGAGCTGCTCCGCCGTGCGCGCAGACAACGCCACGAGCCACGGCAGCGCCGGGCCCGGTACCGCGGCGTTCGCGACCGGCGGCGCTTCCTCGATCACGAGGTGCGCATTCGTGCCGCTCAGGCCGAAGGCGCTGAGTGCCGCGCGTCGCGGACCATGCGCCGGTGCGGGCCAGTCGCGCAGGACGGTGTTGACATGGAACGGGCTGCCGGCGAAATCGATGTGCGGATTGCAGGTGCGGACATGCAGCGTCGGCGGCATCCGGCGATGACGCAGCGACATCAGCACCTTGAACAGGCCCGCCATGCCGGCAGCCTCGGCGGCGTGGCCGAGGTTGCTCTTGACCGAGCCGATGGCGCAGTAACCTGTCCGCGCCGTGCGCCGACGGAATGCGCGGGTCAGCGCCTGCACCTCGATCGGATCGCCGAGCACCGTGCCGGTCCCGTGTGCCTCGACCATCTGGATCCCTTCGACGTCGATCCCGAAGCGATCGTAGACCGCCGATTCCAGTTGCTCCTGCGCCAGCGCGCTGGGCGCGGTCAGGCCGTTGCTGGTACCGTCCTGGTTGATCCCGCTGGCCGCGATCACGCCGACGACGTGATCGCCATCGGCTTGGGCGGCGGACAGGGTCTTGAGCACGACGATGCCGACACCGTCGGCCGGCACGAATCCGTCGGCGCGCGCATCGAAGGTGAAGCAGCGACCGCCGGGCGACAGCATGCCCGTCCGGCTGCCGATGAGGTGGAAGCCGTGCGTGCACTGCACGTGGACGCCGCCGGCGATGGCCAGTTCGATCTCCTCCATCCACAGCGCCTGGCAGGCCAGGTGCACGGCGACGAGGCCGCTCGAACACGCGGTGTCCACCGTCATCGCCGGACCGTGGAGGTCCAGGTGATAGGCGATGCGCGAGGAAAGCAGCGCGGTCGAGCTGCCGTGCATCGCGGCATCGGGAAGATCGCCCGGGAGCAGTTGCGTGTAGTCCTCGCCGCTGCATCCGATGTAGACACCGCACTGGCGCCCGGCAATGGCCGCACCGACGTAGCCGGCCACTTCCAGCGCCTTCCACGACTCTTCCAGGCACAGCCGCTGCTGCGGATCCATGCAGAGCGCGTCGGCGCGCGAGATGCGGAAGAACAACGGATCGAAGGCATCGACGTCGCGGATGAAACCGGCATGGCGGCACAACGGCCCGTCGATGCCGTCGCTCCACGCCCCGCCCTGCCAGCGGTTCGCCGGTTCGATGAGGTCGTGGCCGGCCGCGAGGTGTCGCCACAGTTCATCGACGTCGTCGGACTGCGGGAAACGCCCGCTCATGCCGATGATGGCGATGGGTTCGCGCGGTCGCGCCGGACGAGGTGCCGGCGCGCAGGCAGCCGGCGTCGAGGCTTCGCTGCGCGGTACAGGCATTCCGGCCACGGGCGCTGCCTGTGCGTGCGCCCGCTGCGCACCCGCGCGGTGAGCGTCGAGGATGTGCGCCGTCAGCTTGTCGAGATTCGGATGGTCGAACAGGCACGGACCGGGCAGCGCGATGCCGAGGGCCTCGTTGATCGCACGCACGACCTTCAGCCCCGTGATCGAATCGACGCCGTATTCGGCGAACATCGCCGCCTCGTCGAGCAGCGACGGGGCCATCCTGAGTGCACCGCAGACTTCGCGCATCACCGTCGCACGCACGAAATCGTGCAGGGCGAAAGGATCCTCCGCGTCGACGGTCGTCGGCGCATCGCGGGTGACCGGAGCGTCGGCGGCCATGCGCCTTGTGCCAGCGCTCGCCATCGGAGCACGGACCACCCTGCGCACATCACCGCCATCGATCGACAGCGCCTCGCGCAGGTTCATGCCTTCGACCGACAACGGCCGGCTCGTGCACAGGAAACCGCACTGGTCGAACGGGCCGGACAGCAGCGTCTCCAGTGCGCGCCCACCGGAAGCGGCATCGATGAAGTCGATGCCGATCTCGCGCAGTTCACCAGTGCGCAAGGGATCGTCGATCGTCCAGTAGCCCCAGTTCATCACCTTCACCGCCCTGCCCGTGCGGCGCGACAGCACCTGCGCGAATGCGTCCTGCCATGCGCAGGCGGCGGCGTAGTGGCTCTGCGCACGATTGCCGATGAACGACACGAGCGAAGAGAGAAACACGATGCAGTCGATCGCATCGCCCCCGAAGACGCGGGCAATCCCGAGCGCCGGATCGACCTTGGCGCGGAATGCGGCGTCCAGATCGGCGGACGACAGCGCCGCCAGCGGCGCGAGCGAGAAATACGTCGTCGCCACGAGCAGCGCATCGATCCTGCCGTAGCGCGCGAGCACCGCTTCGCGCATGCGCTGCATCGACGCGGTGTCGGCGGCATCGGCCTGCACGTACGCGGGACGCGTGCCGGAATCGAAGGGGGACAGCGCGTCGTCGACATGCGCCTGCGGGCGTCGCCCGACCCAGACGACGCTGGCCGCATGCGTCCGCACGAGGTAGTCGGTGATCCGCTGGCCGACATGGCCGGCGCCGCCGACGATGACGTAGACGCCGCCATGCCGGAACGTGCTCGGCAGCGGGGCGGCGACATCCACGGCCGTCAATTGGTTGCGCCACCACCGACCATCGCGATGCGCATGCACCACGGCCCGGCCCGTCGTCGCACGCAGGGCGAGCAGCGTATCGAGCGATGGCAACGACGCCGTGTCGTCCTCGATGTCCGCCACCACGCAGGTGCCATGGCGGTACTCCTTCGCCGCGGAACGCAGGAAACCGGCGACGGCGGCATGCGCGGGATCGAGTCGAGCGACGTCGTCGCCCTTCCCTGTCGCCTGGCCCTGTCTGGTCACGGCGACGAAGTCGATCGCGACGCCCCGTTCGCCCGCTTCGATCAGCGCGTGCAGCAAGGCGGCGCATTGACCGACCGCGATCGCGTGCGTGTGCCGCATCGTCTCGAACGCGGGCGCGGATCCGGTCGCCCGCGAAGACGGTGCATGCCACACGACCGTGGCGCGCTCGCGGCCGGGCAGCCGCTGCCGCAACAGCGAGGTGTCATCGCCGTGGACTTCGATCCAGTCGACGACGGAGCGCACACCGGACGACGGTGCGCACTGCCATGCGTGCCGCAGGGCATCCGGCGCGTTCACGACGATCAGGTCGCCCTCGAATGCCGTCACGTCGACGGCGCCGATGTCTTCCCATTCGGGCGTGAGCAGGAGTTCGCCGCCCGTGCCGGAAGCGGTATGCGTGGAATCGGCGTCACTCACGGCCGGCGATGCAACCCTCACCGGCCAGTAGGTGTCTTCGGCGAACGGGTACGTGGGCAACCGCACGAATGCGGGCATCCCGACGTACAACCGCGCCCAGTCGACCGTCGCACCAGCGACCCACGAGGTCAGGAATGCGTCGCATCGCGACATCGTCCAGACGCCGTCCGGCGGCAGGATGGCCGCGGCAGCGGGTGCCCCGCGCACCAGCACACCCACGTGCGCACCGGAGGGCCGCGGATCGCCATCGGCGAAGCGCTTCAAGGTGCCGATCGCATCCGCGAGGGACGTCGCGACGAAGCCGAGACGGTGCGCCATCGCCTCGCGACCAAGCTGGAGCGTCGCCGCGATCGCCGGCAGGTCGGCATCGACGAAACCGCCCTCCATGAGCGCGGTCGCGAGCCGATTCGCGTATGCCGCCAGACGATCGGCGCGACGCGCGGACAGCACGAAGAGCGCGGGCATGCCCGATGCGGCGGGCAGCGCCGACGCGATCGCCTGTGCAGCGGGCGGCTCGCGGACCACGACGAACGCGTTGGCGCCGCCCGCGCCGAAGGAGGACACCGTCGCGATGCGCGGCACCGGCGAACCGTCGTCCCGCTGCGCGCGCGGCCATGCCTCGGCCCGGTGCTGGAGGATGAATGGTGTCTCCGACAGATCGATGTTCGGATTGAGCCACGCGCTGTGCAGCGTCGGCACATGCGCCGCATGCCGGAATTGCAGCAGCACCTTGGTCAGGCCGGCGATGCCGGCCGCGGCCTCGAGATGGCCGATGTTCGACTTGATCGAACCCAGCGCGCAGAACTGCCGGTCCGTCGTGGTGGCCGCGAACGCCTGCGAGAGTCCTTCGACTTCGATCGGATCGCCCATCTCCGTGCCGGTGCCGTGCGCCTCGACGCAGCCGATGTCGCGGGCATCGACGCCGGCGCGCGCCAGCGTGTCGCGGATCAGGTCGCGCTGCGCGTGCGGATTCGGCACGGTGTAGCCGTGCGTGCGGCCACCGTGGTTGATGCCGGAGGCGAGGATCACGCCATGGACCCGGTCGCCGTCGCGCTGCGCCAGCGACAGCGGCTTGAGCAGCACCACGCCGACGCCTTCGCCGGGCACGAAGCCGGTCGCGTCGGCACCGAAGCTGCGGCAGCGGCCGTCGGTCGACAGCATGCGCTGCGAACACAGACCGACGTAGGTCGACGGATGCAGGTACAGGTTCACGCCGCCGGCCAGCGCCAGTTCGCATTCGTCGCGCAACAGGTGTTCGCAGGCCTCGTGGATGGCGGTGAGCGACGCCGAGCACATCGTGTCGATCGGGAAGCTCGGGCCGTGGAGGTCGAGCAGGTACGAAACGCGATTGGCCACCGAGGCGAAGCTGGTGTACGGCGTGGCCGGATCGCCCTGCGCCGCCAGATCGCGCCCGTGCAGTTCGAAGCCGGTCTTGGTGATGCCGGCGAACACGCCGACGCGTCCGCCATGCCGGCGCACGAGCACCTCGCGGGGATGGTTGCCGTCCTCGAGCGCTTCCCAGCACGCTTGCAGGAACAGGCGTTCCTGCGGATCCATGTCCAGCGCCTCGGCCGGCGACAGGCCGAAGAACAGCGGATCGAATTCGGCGAAGCCGTCGAGGAATCCGCCCCAGCGACAGTAGCTCATCCTGCGCGCGATCGCGGTGTCCGGATCCTCGCAGTAGAAGCCATCGAGCGACCAGCGCTCCGCGGGCACCGGCGTGATGCAATCGCGCCCCTCGCACAGGTTGCGCCAGAAGGCATCGAGCGTCCGCGCATGCGGATAGCGACCGGCGAGACCGACGATCGCGATCGTCTCGCGCGTGGCGGTGCCTGCGGTGCGCACGGCAGCCCGCGCGGTCATCGCGACCGGCGCGTCATGCGACACCGTCTTCGCGGCATTCGTCGACGCACGCACCGGGGCCGCTTCGACATCGGCGGCCGTCCAGCGGCGACAGGCCTCGGCATGCCGCGCGAGCAGGTGGTCGCGGACCGCCGCCAGCGTCGCGAACTGGTAGAACAGCGTCTTCGAGAGCCCGGGGAACACGGGCGCGAGGCGCTGGTTCAGCTGGACGATCATGATCGAGTCGATGCTGAACGCTTCCAGCGGTTCCGTGCCTTCGATCCGCGCGGGATCGATCCTCGACACCTCGGCGAAGACCGCGATCAGCCGCTGCAACGTGGATCGTGCGAGCGATGCCGCACCACCGGCACCGCTCTCATTCGCAGGGATGCCCGCGGACGGCGACGCATCGGTCGTGCCCACGCGTTCGTCGAGCATCGCCAGCAGGTCGACGGGATTCCGGGCGTCGCCGGCCAGCACGATGACACAGGATTCGCCACTGTCCCAGGCACGTCGCAGCGCGGCGAGGCCGTCTCCGGTCTCCAGCGGCGCAAGGCCGAGCCGGCGCAATTCCGTCTCGGCCTGCGTCGACAATTGCATGCCGCCTTCGCGCCAGTACGGCCAGTCGATGCAGAGCGTCCGGCCGTGCCGCAGGCCACGTGCCGCCTGCGCATTGCGGTGCTCGGCGAAGCTGCGCATGAAGGCGTTGGCCGCGGCGTAGTCGCCCTGCCCCGCACTGCCGGCGACACCGCCGATGGAGCCGAAGCAGATCAGGAAGTCCAGCGGCGCCGCACCGTGCACGGCATCGAGATGTTCGAGGCCCGCGACTTTCGGTGCCAGCACCTGCTGCAACTGCGCGGTGCGCTTGCGCGCGATGTAACCGTCGTCGAGCACGCCGGCCGCATGCACGATGCCGTCGATGCCGCCATGCTCCGCAGCCAGCGACCGCAGCAGCGCCTGCACCTGCGCGATGTCCGCGACATCCGCGCGACGGTAATCGACACGCACGCCTTGCGATCGCAGCGCGTCGACCTGCGCGGCCGTCTCGGGCGAAAGCGCGCCGCGGCCGACGAGCACCAGCACGCCGGAGTGCAGCGTCGTCGCCATCGCGCGGGCGACCCGCAGGCCGAGCCGGCCGTTGCCGCCGGTGATCAGATAGCGGCCACCATCGCGCCAGGGTGTGCCAGCCACGGCGGCGCTGTCGGGCAGTCTGGCGAACCGGCGCATGCGCGCCGCCGCGCCGAAGTCGTGCACGTGTCGCGCTGCCGGGGGCGCCGCGTCGAACAACTCCGCGGCGACGGCCTCCGGGGCGGCATCGGTGGCGACATGCAGCGCCTGCACCTCGATGCGGTCGTATTCGCGTCTGGCACTGAAGAGCAACGCGGCCAGCGCGCCGCAGACACGCCCTTCCTCGCCGCCGGGCAGCACCCATTGCAGCATCGCGGGCGCCGACGCGGCCGCGTCGCGCACGAGATCGAGCATGGACGCCGCGTACGCCGCGTAACGCTCGCCCACGGGCGCGCCGGTGCGCGGCAACACGTGCAGCGTCACATCGGAGGCCGATGCCGTGCGCCCGGCGACGGCGCGCACCAGCGGCGCGTCGACCGCGAAATCGCAGAGGACGACGATGCGCCGTTGGCCCCACACCAGCCGCGCCGTGGCCGGTCGGTCACGGCGCTCGACGAACAGGGCGGGTGACGATGCCCGGGGCGCCGCCGGAGACGTCGCCGTCGTGGGCATCGCCCCCGGGGTGGCATCCAGCCAGAACCGCTGCCTGCGGAAAGGGTATGCGGGCGCGCTGATCCTGCGCGGCGTGCCGTCCGCGTACAACGCCCGCCAGTCGAAGGCGAAGCCGTTGACCCACAGCGACGCGAGCTTCTCGAAATGACCCTGGCGCGCCCAGCGTGCGAGCGCCTGCTCCAGCTCCGCGCTGGCGGGATCGCGTGTCGCCGCGGCCGACACCGCCGGGGCATGGCCGTGATGCACGCCGACAGGCGCCCTGCCGTCGTCCAGCCAGTGCTGCAGTCGCGCCTGCAATTCCTCCGCATCCGCGGCCACGATCGCCAGGCGATGCGGCATCTCGCGGCGGCCGACCTGGAGCGTGAACGCCAGATCACGCAGCGGAAGCGACGGACGCGTCGCGACGAACGCCGCCAGTTGTCCGGCCAGGGCGCGCAGGCATTCGGGATCGTGCGCGGACAGCGGGAACAGCCACGGCCCGGACACACGATCGTCTGCGGACTCGCCCGGGAGGCACGCTTCGAGGATCACGTGCGCGTTGCTGCCTCCCACGCCCATCGAACTCACCGCTGCACGACGCGGGTGCCCACCACGCCACGGCTGCCGCTCGGAAACGACGTGGAACGGCGACCGATCGAGCTTGAGCGCGGGATTGGGCGTACGGAAATGCAGGGTCGGCGGGATTTCGCCGCGCGACAGGCTCAACGCCGCCTTGATGCAGCCCGCCAGACCGGCGGCCGTGTCGAGGTGGCCGATGTTCGTCTTGACCGAACCGATCCCGCAGGAACCGCGGGGCGTCGTGTCGCGACCGTACGCCTGCGACAGCGCCGCGATCTCGATGGGGTCGCCGAGCGGCGTGCCGGTCCCGTGCGCCTCGACGTAACCGATCGTTTCCGGCGCGATGCCGGCCGAGGCCAGCGCACGCTCGATCGCGGCGCGCTGGCCGGCGACGCTCGGTGCGTAGAACCCGGCGCTCTCGCCGCCGTCGTTGTTGATCGACGTCGCGCGCAGCAGGGCGTAGACGTGGTCGCCATCGGCGATCGCGTCCTGCGCGCGCTTGAGCAGCAGCACGGCGACGCCCTCGCCGCCGACGGCGCCATCGGCGGCCGCATCGAACGCACGCAGGTGGCCGTCACTGGAGAAGTTCATGCCCTCCTGGTGCACGTAGCCGACGCCCTCGAAGCTGGCCACGCGGGCCGCCGCGACCAGCGCGAAGCGCCATTCGCCTTCGAGCAGGCGGCGACGCGCCAGGTCCAGCGCGGTCAGCGACGACGAACAGTTGGAGTGCACGAACAGGCTCGGGCCGCGCAATCCCAGCTTGTTGGAGATGACGGCCGGCAGCGTGCCGCTCTGGGCCATGATCCAGCCCACGTACTGCTCGATGTCGTGCGCCGACGCGGACGCCATCAGGCGCGCGTGGTAGGCGCTGTTGCTGGCGGTGGCGAACACCGCCGTGTCGGCGACGTCGTCGACGCGATAGCCGGCGTCCTCGATCGCCCGCCACGCATGCATGAGCAGCAGGCGCAGCTGCGGGTCCATCCACTGCGCATCGCGCTCGGAGACGTTGAAGAACGCCGCGTCGAACAGTTCACGGTCGGCCAGCGCGGAGCGTACGGGGACGAACTTCGGATCGGCGAGGACGTGCTCCGGCACGCCCAGCGTGCGCAGTTCGTCCTCCGGGATGCGTTCGATGCTCTCGCGCCCGTGCAGCAGGTTGTCCCAGAAGGCCTCATGGTCGCTCGCACCGGGGAAGGCGCAGGACATGCCCACGATGGCGACGCTGTCCGCGTAGTACGCCGGCACACCCGCGGCAGGCGTGGCGGATGCGTCGGCAAACGGGATCGCCGCAGCCGCCGCGGCATCGTCGACGGCAGTGTCGATGGCCGGCGCGGCGGACGCGCCGCCAGCCAGCGATTCGAGATGCCTGGCGATGCGTGCGATCGAGCCGAATTCGAACATCGCCGTGATTTCGAAGCCCGGTTCCAGCTCGGCGGCGATGCGTTCGGCGAGGGTCACGGCCAGCAGCGAATTGCCGCCGACCTCGAAGAAGCCATCGTCCAGCCCGATGTCGTGGCGGCCCAGCGCTTCGCGCCACAGCGTCAGCAGATGCTGCGCGTATTCGTCGCGCGAGCGTCGTGGCCGGATCGCGGGCGCGACCGGTGTCGCCGTGTCGGGAATGGTCTCGTCGGCACGCAGCGCCGCGATCGCGTTGCGGTCGATCTTGCCGTTCGGGGTGAGCGGCAGGGCCTGCACCGCGCAGAAATCCGACGGGATCATGTGCTCCGGCAGCGACGTCCGCAGGAATGCCTGCAGGTCGCGGCGATCCGGCATCGCGATGGCGGCCGGCGCGGGCACGAAGGCCGCGACCAGCCGCGGTTCGCCGTCGCGACGCACGGCGCAGGCGCACAGATCGATGGCGGGATGCGTCGCGAGCGCGGCCTCGATTTCGCCCAGCTCGATGCGGAAGCCACGCAGCTTGACCTGCGCGTCCTGGCGACCGAGATAATCCAGGCGGCCGTCCGCGCGCCAGCGCGCCCGGTCGCCGGTGTGGTAGAGCACGCCGCCGACCGAAAACGGATCGGCGACGAATCGCTGTGCGGTCAGCGAGGGGCGGTTCCAGTAGCCGCGGGCCAGGCCGTCGCCGCCGATGTAGAGATCGCCCTCCACGCCGATCGGCACCGGCGCCATCGCGGCATCCAGCACATGGATGCGGGTGTTCGCGATCGGCCTGCCGATCGTCGTCGCGTCATCGCGCCGGAGCCGGTCGACCGTGGACCAGATCGTGGTTTCCGTCGGCCCGTAGAGGTTCCACACGGCGTCGCTTTCGAGCAACTGCCCACGGAGCGTGTCGGGCAACGCTTCGCCGCCGCAGAGCAGGCGCATGCCGGTCTCGTTGCGCCAGCCGACGCGATACAGCATCTGCCAGGTCGCCGGCGTCGCCTGCATGAGCGTCGGCCGGATCTCGCGGATCGTCCGCGCCAGGCGCTGGGCGTCGCGGGTGTGCGCCGCCGGGCAGATGTGCGTCTGCGCGCCGCGCAGCAGCGGCATCAGCAGTTCAAGTCCCGCGATGTCGAAACTGTAGGGCGTGACCGCGAGCAGGCGATCGTCGGCGACGACACCGAATTCGTCCGCCAGCGCGCCCAGCAGGTTGAGCAGGCCGCGGTCGGTGACCACGCAGCCCTTGGGCCGTCCGGTGCTGCCCGAGGTGTAGATGACGTAGGCGATGCTGTCCGCGGAGCGTGCGACGGAATCCTCTGCCACGCCATCGTCTGCCTCGCTCGCCGATCCCTGCACATCGGCCTCGTCGACCATGAGCACCGCCGCCGGCGCGACCGCACCGGCCACGCGCGCCGCACCGCTGCGGTCGGCCAGCACGCAGCACAGGGCGCTGTCCTGCACCATGTCGTCGAGCCGCTGCTGCGGATAGGCCGGATCGAGCGGCACGTAGGCCGCGCCGGACTTGAACACGGCCAGGATCGCGGCGGTCAGGTCCACGCTGCGATCCAGGCAGATGCCCACGCGCTCGCCCGGCCCCGCGCCCGCGCGACGCAGGCGTGCGGCGAGCACCGAACTGCGGTGATCGAGCTCGGCATAGGTCAGCGCACGGTCGGCGCAGGACACCGCGATCGCGTCCGGCCGAGCCTGCGCGTGACGGCCGACGTGCCCGGCGATCGACAGTGCGTCGAGCCCGGTGCGTGCGGTGTCGTTCCAGTGTTCGATGAGTTGTCGGCGCGCGTCGGCGTCGAGCAACGGCAGGCGGCTGGTGCGCGTCGCGGGATCGGCGATCGCACCCGCCAGCAGCGCGAGGAAATGCCCGCTCCAGCGCGCAATGGTGGCGGCGTCGAACAGGTCGGTGGCGTATTCGAACTCGCACGACAGCCCGTCCGGCATTTCCTCGACGTACAGCGAGAGATCGTACTTGGCGTGGCTCCACGGGCTTTCGATGCGCGCCCATCGCGCAGGACCCGACGGGGACGCGTCCGATGCGGGATAGTTCTGGAGCGAGAACAGCACCTGCACCAGCGGTGGCCTGGACCGATCGCGCGGCGGTTGCAGGTCCGCCACCAACTGGTCGAAGGGCAGTTCGCGATCGTCCTGGGCGTCGAGCGTCTCGGCGCGGATGCGCGCAAGCAGGTCGACGAACGTCGGATCGTCTGCAAGCCTCGCCCGCACGACGACCGTGTTCAGCAGCGGACCGACCACCGTTTCCAGCGCGGGATCCGTGCGCATCGCCAGCGGAGAGCCGATCAGCAGCTCTCCCGCACCGCCCAGCCGCGACAGCAGCACGGCATGGGCCGCGAGCAGCGTCATGTACAGCGTGGCGCCATGCTGCGTGCCGAGGCGGGCCAGCGCCTGATGCATGTCGGCCGGGACGCGGAAACGATGCAGCGCACCGCGGTACGACTGCACGGCCGGCCGAGAACGATCCGCCGGCAGCTCGAAGACCATCGGCGCATCGGCCAGTCGCGCGCGCGCGCGCTGCTTCAGCTGCGCCAGCGCTGGCGACTCCGCCCGTGCGCGCTGCCACGCGGCATAGTCGACGGATTGCAGCGGTGGCTCGGCCAGCGGCGAGGCCTTCCCGGCCGAGAAGGCGTCGTACAGGGCACGCAGTTCGTTCACCAGCAGCGCGATCGACCAGCCGTCGACGGCGATGTGGTGCGTGGTCAGCACGAGCAGCGCGTCGCCGTCACCGGACAGCAGCACCGCACGCAGCAGTTCGCCCGCGCCGAGATCGAAACCGCGCTGCATCTCCGACTGCTGGACGCGCTCGGTTTCCGCGCGGCGCGCATCGACCGGCATCGCAGCGAGGTCGCGCACGTCAAGCCGCGCCTCCTGCGCCGGCAGGACGGTGCAGTACGGGCCCTCGGCATCGCTCGCGAACCGCGTGCGCAGGCTTTCGTGTCGACGCAGCAGTTCGGACAGCGTCTGCCGCAGCGCGTCGACATCGACGGTTCCAGGCAAACGCAGCGCGATCGGCATGTTCAGCGCGGCACCGGCCGAGCCGAGGCGATCGAGCGTCCACAGGCTCTGCTGCAGCGACGACAACGGCATCCGCGGCGAGCGCGGCACCGGCACGAGGGATGTCGCCGGCGCATCTTCCGCACGGGCGGCATCGACCACCTGCGCAAGGGCTTCGAGCGTGGCGGCGGCGAAGAACTGCCGGAGGCCGATCGAGACCCCCATGGCCTGCCGGATGCGGCCCACGGCGCGCGTCGCCAGCAGGGAATGGCCGCCGAGTGCGAAGAAACTGTCGTGCACGCCCGGCGGCTCGCAATCGAGCACGTCCGTCCAGATCGCGGCCAGTCGCCGTTCCGTCGGGGTGCGCGGGGCGACGTGCGCATGCGCGCCGTGTTCGCCCGTCGAAGCGCCCGGCGGCGGCAGTGCGGCGCGGTCGATCTTGCCGTTCACCGTCAGCGGAAAGCGGTCCAGCACGAGGATCGCGGACGGCACCATGTAGGCCGGCAATTGCGTGCGTACCGAGGCCAGCACTGCATCGGGCGACGGTGCCGGCCGGTCCGCGGCGACGACGTACGCGACCAGGGTTCGACCGTCCAGTTCACCGTGCGCGGTGACGAACGCCTGTGCGATGCGCGTGTCGCGCAGCAGCGCGGCTTCGACATCGCCGGGCTCAATGCGATAGCCGCGCACCTTGAGCTGCTGGTCGATGCGGCCGAGGAATTCGACGACACCGTCGGCGCGGAGGCGCCCGCGATCGCCGGTGCGGTACATGCGCGCGCCGCCACCGCGGAAGGGATCGGCCGGGAAACGTTCCGCGGTGAGCGCGGGCTTGCCGAGATAGCCGCGGGCCACGCCGATGCCGCCGATGACGATCTCGCCAGCGATGCCCTCCGGCACGCGCTCGAGCGCGTCGTCGAGGACGTGGACGGTCGCGTGCGCCAGCGGCCGGCCGATCGGCGGATCGCGCGGGTCGGCCGGATCGCAGACGTGCAGCGTGGCGCAGACAGTGGCTTCGGTCGGTCCATAGGCGTTGATGAAACGCACCGGCGTCGGCCAGGCGCGCACGATCGCCGCCGTGCAGGCTTCGCCCGCGACCACGAGCGTCTGCAAGGTCGGCGCACCGCCGGCTTCGACCAGCCCCGGCACGACGCTGGGCGGCAGGGTCACATGCGTGATCGCGCGGGCGTTCAACATCGATGCCAGTGCATCGCCGGCCAGCATGCGCACGCGGCCCGGCAGGCAGAGGCAGGCACCGCGGCACCAGGTGGTGAAGACTTCGGAAACGGAAGCGTCGAAGCTCAGCGACGCGAACTGCAGCAGACGGCTGTGCGGCGCGATGGCGAAGGCTTCGATCTGCGCCAGCGTCAACGCACGCAGGCCTTCGTGTTCGACGAGGACGCCCTTGGGCAGACCGGTGGAACCGGAAGTGTAGATGACGTAGGCCAGGTCGCCCGGCCCGGGCGCGGCATCGCGCAGGCTCTCCCGCCCTGCTCCGTCGTCCGCGAGTGCGATCCCGTCGAAGGCGACACAGGTCCCGGCGTTGTCCGGCAGTCGATCGAACGCGTCGGCTTCGGCCAGCACGAGACGCGGGCGCGCATCATCGAAGAGGTGGCGCAGGCGTTCCGCGGGCGACTCGATGTCGATCGGCACGTAGGCCGCCCCCGCCTTGAGCACCGCGAGCAGGGCGACGAATGTCTCGACCTCGTGGTTGCCGACGACGGCCACGAGATCGCCGGCACCGATGCCGCGTCGACGCAACACCGTCGCCATGCGGTCGGCGCGTGCCTTCAGTTCGGCGTAGGTCAGGCGAACCGTCGCGGATTCCAGCGCGGCGGCCTGCGGCGTCTGCGCGGCCTGCGCTTCGAACAGGTCGCAGACCGTGCGGCGGCGGGCCGGCGCGATCTCCGCCGCCGGTGTTGTCGCCGCGGCCTCGACCAGGCGCAGGCGCGAGACGGCGAGCCCCGGACGCGCCATCGCATCGTCCAGCAGCGCACCGTACATGCCCGCCACCCGCGCGATCGTCGCGGCGTCGAACAGGTCGCTGGCGTATTCGATCTCGGCGGCGAGGCGATCGCCGGACTCGATCACGTTGAGGGTGAGGTCGTACTTCGACGTGCCGCTCGGGCAATCGATGCGCTCGACGCGCGTGCCTGCCAGCCGCAGCTCGGCGGGTGCCGTGTTCTGCAGCGCGAAGATCACCTGCACCACCGGCTGCCGCGACGGGTCGCGGGTGGGCCGCAGTTCGGCCACCACCTGCTCGAACGGCACGTCCTGGTGGGCGAACGCGGCCAGCGACGTTTCCTTCGCCTGCGCCAGGGTGGCGCGGAAGTTCGCCTGCGGCTCGATCCGTGCGCGCAACGTCAGCGTGTTGATGAACAATCCGACCAGCGGTTCCGTCTCGCGCTGCGTGCGGCCGGCCGTCGGCGTGCCCACCACGATGTCGTTGCCGCCGCTCCAGCGCGCCAGCAGCACCTGGAACGCGGCCAGCAGCACCATGAACGGCGTGACGCCCTCGTCGCGGGCGAAGCCCGGCAGGCGCTGCGCGACCGTTGCCGGAAGCTCGAACCGATGCAAGGTGCCGCGGAAACTCGCCGTCGCCGGACGCGGGCGATCCGTCGGCAGCGCCAGCAATTCAGGCGCGTCGGCGAGCTGCCGTTTCCAGTATTGCAGTTGTTCCGCCAGCGCTTCGCCCGACAGCCAGCGACGCTGCCACAGCGCGTAGTCGGCGTACTGCACGGCCAGCGCCGGCAAGGACGGTGCCGCGTCGCGCGAACGCGCGTCGTAGAGCGCGCCCAGTTCCTCCAGCAGCACGACATGCGACCAGCCATCCGCCGCGACGTGATGCGCAGCGAGGATCAGGGCATGTTCGTCTTCATGCAGGCGCAGCAGCTTCGCGCGGAACAGCGGGCCGCGTTCGAGGTCGGTGCGATGGCGCGTTTCCTCGTCCAGCAGTGCATCGAGCCGATGCCCGGCATCCGCGTCGCCCGGATCAATCCATGCCAGCACCTCGACGGGCGGCGGATCGATCACCTGCCGCGGTGCATCGCCATCGACCACGAATCGCGTGCGCAGCATCTCGTGGCGCGCCACCAGGTCGACCAGCGCCGCACGCAGCGCGTCGACGTCGAGCGGCCCGCGGATGCGGAACGCCAGCGGCACGTGGTAGGCGGCACCGAGCGTGCCGAGCTGTTCGAGGAACCACAGCCGCTCCTGCGGGAACGACAGCGGAATGATGCCGCGATCCGTCTGCGCCACCAGCGGCGGCAACGCAGCCTGCGCGGCACCGACCTGCTGCTGCGACAGGATCTGGTCGAGCTGGGCGACGGTCGGGTGTTCGAACAGCGTACGCAGCGGCAGTTCGACCGCGAGCAGCGACCGCAACTGCGCGACGACGCGCATCGCCAGCAGCGAGTGGCCACCGAGATCGAAGAAACCGTCGTGCAGACCGACCCGGTCCAGGTGCAGCACGTCCGCGAAGATCCCGGCCAGAGTCTTCTGCAATGCGGTGTGCGGTTCGGCGTAATCGGCGACGTCGGGACGCGCTTCGGGCGCCGGCAGGCGATCCTTGTCGACCTTGCCGTTGATCGTGAGCGGCAGCGCCGGCAGCAGCACCGTCGCCGACGGCAGCATGTGCTCGGGAAGGCGCTGCTGCAGATGCTGGCGCAGGTTGCGCAGCAGGGCCTGCTGTGCAGCGTCGGCGAGCGGGTCGTTGGCATGCGCCTGCGGGTCGCCGGCGTCGACGACGGGCGCCGCGAGCCACGCCGCGCCCGCCGCATCGACGGAGGCATCGACGAAGGTCGCGGACAGGCAGCCGGGATCGGTGTCCGACCACGTGATGCGCACCGTGTAGCCATGGCGCTCGCCCAGTCGCCACAGCGCTTCCGGCTGCACGCCGCGCAGCGGCAGGCGCGCGGCGCGCGCGCAGAGCGCGGGCCAGGCGTCGTCGCCATCGGCATCGCGCAGCAGCCCCAGCATCCGCAGCGTCGGCGCGATGCGGGCATTCGGCACGTCCGGTACGCACAGGCGCGCGGGCCGGACGTCCGCCAGGTGGGCGTCGAGCGCGACGAGCAGATCGTCATCGTCGCAACGCCAGACCTCGTCGCACGCCGGCATCGAAGCCGGCGCTTCGCCCACGTGCAGCCAGACGTCGTAGCGGTACTGGTTCAATTCATTGTCGGCATCGCCCCGCTTGAGCAGGATCTCGACGCCTGCGATCGCGGGGACCCATTGCGGCAGCGCCCGGAAGAACGACGGCGCGACCAGCAGTTCCTTTTCCTGGCGCACGCCGGCACCGATCGCGGCGCGCAGGCGTTCGGCCGTGGTCCCGGCGCCTGCGCGCGCGAACTGCGCCGCGGCATGGAACGCGTCATGCAGGCCGTGGTGGCGCACGTCGCCGACGAAGATCCGTCCGCCCGGCACGACATGCGCCGCGGCACGGCGCAGCACGTCGAGCAGGTACTGTGCGCCGGGAAAATACTGGATGACCGAGTTGAGGACGACGGTGTCGAAATCCCGCGGGATCCCGCTGAAGTCGAGGGCCTGCCGTGCCGCGAGCCGCACCTGCGGCAGGTCGTCGATCGTGCCCAGCCAGCGTTGCAGGCGCGCGATCGCCATCGGCGACAGGTCGGTGCCGAAGTAGGCCTCGCACTGCGGCGCAAGCCGGCGCAGCACGAGGCCCACGCCGCAGCCGATCTCCAGCAGTCGTCGCGGACCGCGGGACAGGATGCGCGTGGCCGTCGCCTCCAGCCACTGCTGCATCTCGGCTTCGGGAATGGGCGCGCCGGTGTAGCTGCTGTGCCAGCCGACGAAGCTCGGGCTGCAATCGTCTTCCGCGGGCTGGTAGGTGTCCTGGTAGATCGCCTGCCACTGCGCGACGCTCTCGTCGGCACTGGCGTCGGCATCCTGTACCGGCGCCGGCACGACGTAGGCCACCAGGCGCGGCTCGCCGCCGTCCTCGCGCTTGGCGACGACGGCCTGCCGCACGCCCGGATGCCCCAGCAGCGCCGCCTCGATCTCGCCCAGTTCGATGCGGAAACCGCGCAGCTTGACCTGCTGGTCGATGCGACCGAGATACTCCATCCCGCCGTCGGCGGTGCGACGGACGAGATCGCCGCTGCGGTACAGCCGTTCGCCCGGCACGAAAGGACTGGCGACGAAGCGCGACGCCGTCAGCGCGGCACGACCGAGATAGCCCCAGGCCAGTCCCGTGCCGGCCACGTGCAGTTCGCCGGGCGCGCCTTCGGCGACCGGCTGCAAGTCCTCGTCGAGGATGTGCGTCCGCAGGTGCGGCAAGGCCTCGCCGATCAGGCTTCCGCGCGGCTGCGCCGCCTCTGCGGCGGTCACGTCGTGCCAGGTGACGTGCACCGTGGTTTCGGTGATGCCGTACATGTTGACGAGCTTGGGCTGCACGTCGCCATGGCGCTCGAACCAGCCGCGCAGTTCGCCGAAACGGAGTGCTTCGCCGCCGAAGATCACCAGGCGGAGGTGCAGCGGCAGCGGACGGGCCGCATCGACCGCGGCGAACTGACCGAACGCCGACGGCGTCTGGTTGAGCACGGTGACGCCTTCGCGGCTCACCAGTTCGTGGAACGCCTCGGGGTTGCGGCTGACCTCGCCGGGCACGATCACGAGCCGGCCGCCATGCAGCAGTGCGCCCCAGATCTCCCACACCGAGAAATCGAAGGCGTAGGAATGGAACAGGGTCCAGACGTCGTCCGCGCCGAAACGGAAGCGCGACTGCACCGCGTCGAACAGCGCGGTCACGTTCGCGTGCGGGACGAGGACCCCTTTGGGCTGGCCGGTCGAGCCCGAGGTGTAGATCACGTAGGCCAGAGAACCGACCTCGCCATGCGGTTGCGCTCCGCCCGCCACGTCGTCGCCCGGCGCGGGCGCCACGTCGCGATCGAGGCGAACGACGGTGCAGGCCGGGAGACGCGCGGCTAGGGCCGGGTCCGCGCACAGGTCGCGCTCGGTCAGCAGCCACTTCGCCCGGCAGTCGTCGAGCATGAAGACGGTGCGGGCCTCGGGCGTGCGCGGATCGATCGGCAGATAGGCCGCGCCGGCCTGGAGGATGGCGAGCACCGCGACGATCAGCCGCGGCGATCGTTCCAGGCACAGACCGACGATGTCGCCCTGCGCCACGCCGCGTCGCTGCAATTCGCATGCGAGCGCCGTCGCCTGCGCGTGCAGCTCGCGGTAACTCAGCCGGGTCCCGCCATGGCTGAGCGCGATCGCGTCCGGCGTGCGTTCGGCCTGGTCGGCGAAGCGCATCGAGAGCGTGCGGGGATCGACATCGCCGCCCGGGTTTCCGATCGAAGCGGCGGCGGGATGGGCGTGATCGGGGGATGCGTCCTGCATCAGGCGAGCATCTCGCGGTAGCGCGCCGCCCACTGTTCCGAGATCGCGTCGGCCTGCCGCCGATGTCGCGTCTGCGCGATCCGCGGGCACTCGGACGACAGGTCGAGGTAGTGCAGCACGGCACGCAACGTGGGTTCGTAATCGGCCGCGAGGTCTTCGTAGTCGATGGTCATCGGCTCGATGCGGTGGCGCTTGAAGAACGCGCGCCAGCCGTCGTCGCCGCTCTGCAGCCAGGCCGCCAGCCGCTGGATCGCGGCGAAATCGAAATCGTCCTCGCGAACGGGGCGGACCGGGTCGTTCGTGCCCTCGACGCGGACGAATTCACTGCTGCGGATCGCCTTGAACAGCGACACGGCCTGGGCGATGCGATCCGACCGGCGCAGCCAGATGTACGACAGGCGCGGGAACGCCCGGCCGAACAGTTCATGCGGCGACGCCTGCCGGTCGTCGTAGCGGGCCTGCAGCACTTCCACCGCGTTGTGGAAATCCGAGAACGGCCGCTGGAAATGGATCTTGACGCCGAAGACCCCGTTGTCGGTCGTCCCGGCCTCGATGATCTCCCGCAGGACCTCTTCCGCGGGATGCGTCCGTCGATGGTCCTCCAGCAGTTCGCGATAGCGCTCCGGCGCCATCTCGAACACTTCCGCCTGCGGCAGGCGCACGGGCGGTGCGAAGTATTCGTCGGGCCGACCGGCCACCCCCGTCTCCCGCAGCCCGCTCGCGAGCATGGTGCTGCCGCTTCGCATGGTGGTGCAGATGATGTAGGAGCGCTGGTTCCGCATCGTTCGAAATTCCTTCCTCGTCGTGGTATCCAAGCCACACTCGTCCCGTCTGCGGTACCGCCTGCCGGATGCGGCCCTTCCTGGTGTCCACGCGCGGCAGCACCGCGCGCCAACGAAAACAAACGAACACGGTCCCGTGCGCGACTCGGCTGCGCACGCGAGCGTCGGACGATGCGTCCTACTCGCTTTCCCCCCGGGCATGTGCAGCAGGGAACGACGCACAGCACGCCGGGCCGCGACCGTTCTTGACGGTTGCGAATCCCTTGCCGACCACGCCCTTCAGCAAGCCGGCACAGGCAGGCAACGCACAAGCGGTGCCTTCGGCCGACATGACGATCGCGCTTCCCCGATGGCGCGGATCGTTCTTGCTGGTCACTACGTCCCGCCTTGCGACGCGTCCGATGCAGGCGGCACGAACCCGATGTCCGCGGCATCGCAGGGCGCCGGAAAGGCGCGAAAACGACTGCGAAAGCGGTGATCCGACCTCGAACTCGATCATCGAGTTCACATGCATACCGTACTCCGTCCCAGAGCCAGGGCGGCGCATCCTTGTGCACGCGACAGGGGCCCGATTGAATCGCATAAGCAATCGGTCGTCAATGCACGGCATCAATCGCACGCGTGCGGCGCATGTCGCACGTCGGAACAGCGCCTGATCCCGCGCGCGCGCTTGCCGCACGGCCGCGACACGTCGCCGCGGGTGCCGCGATCGGGCCGCGCGCATGACAGAGCCAAGCGAATGCCGCGGGCACGCGCCGGGCTGCTTTCGCGAACGCAGGCGGACGACGCGCGTGCCGATGCGACGAACGCTCGCAGCCGATCTCGCCCGGCGAGACTTGTCCGGAATGGACAAGAACGATCGACAAGCTCGTGACCCGCGCCCGGCCTTGTCTTCGCGGCAGTGCAACATGGAATGCGCCGACGAAGGCCAGGGATGGCGACGGTTTCATGGCACCTCCTTTCAGTGGTCGGCAGAAGCCCGTCCCGAACCAAGCGTCATCCGGCGCATGACAGGCTCACGCCACCGCGAAGGCGGTCGATGCGGCCAACCCGGCCGCCAGCGTCCCGGACGGGGCACCGGGATCGAACACCGGCTCCGCTCGTCGGCCCAGGCTGGCATGAAACGAACGGTCGTGCTATTCAGTCGACCATGGTGCTCCAACCCGCCACCAGCAAAGGTGCCGCGACCCGCGAGGCAATCCTCGACCGGGCCTACCTGATCGCCGCCTCGGCGGGACTGGAAGGCCTGTCGATCGGCCCGCTGGCTGACGCCGTGGACATGTCCAAGAGCGGCGTCTTCGCCCATTTCGGCTCGCGCGAGGAACTGCAGTTGGCGGTGCTGGACCTGGCTGCGGACCGCTTCGGCGAACACACGCTGGTCCCCGCGCTGGCGTTCCCGCGCGGCCTGCCCCGGCTGCGGGCGCTGCTGGCGAACTGGCTGGACTGGCTGCGCCGCGACCGCGGCGGCTGCCTGGTGCTGACCGCGGCCAGCGAGTACGACGACCGCCCGGGGCCGCTGCGCGACCGGATGATCCATCACCACCTGCGGTTGCGGCAGATGCTGGCGCGTGCCGTGGCCATGGCGGTCGAGACCGGCGAACTGCGCCACGACCTCGACGCCGACCAGGCCGCCTTCGAACTCAGCACGATCGCGCTGTCCGTGCAGCACGACATGGCGATCAGCGATCTCGACAACGCCACCCAGCGCGGCCAGCGGATGCTGGAACACCTGCTCGACTACTACGCGCCCCATCGCGCCGCGCCTTCGGGCGCCTGAGCGTCTTCTCCCCCACAGGAGCCTGCCGATGCCTCGCCCCAAGCCCAAAATTAGCACGACCGTTCGTAACATCTCGAAGCTCTACGCCATGCGTCTGATGTTCCTGCTCGGCGCCCGGCTGTCGCCGGAGCGGGTGGCCGAAAGCGCGGCGCAGTTGTTCTGCACGCCCTTCGCGTCCAGTCGCCGACGCGCCCTCGCCGCGCCGGATGCCGGGGCCGTCGAAGAGCGCCTGTCCGTCGACGGCATCGACCTCGCGCTCTACCGCTGGGGCGACCCGCAGCGCGAGCCCTACGTGCTCTTCAGCCATGGCTGGTCCAGCCACGGCACCCGGATCGCGCCGTGGGTGGCCTCGCTGCGCGAGGCCGGCTACGCAGTGGTCGCCTTCGACCAGGCCGGCCACGGCAAGAGCGGCGGTGTGCGCACCACCCTGCCCGACTTCGCCTGCCATCTGATGGCCGTCGCCCACCGGTTCGGCCCGGCGGCGGCGGTGATCGGCCATTCGCTGGGCGGCGCGGCGACCGCGGTCGCGCTGGCCCGCGGCATGGCGGCGGAGCGCGCGGTGCTGATCGCACCGGCCGCCGACCCGCTGGCGGCGATGGAACGCTTCAGCCGCTTCGTCTGGCTGGGGACCGGCTTCGGCGCGCGGATGGCGGCGTTCTTCGAGCGCACGACGCGGGTGCCGATCGACAGCCTGCAGGCGCATCGGAACGCACCGCTGATCGGCCATCCTGCGTTGATCGTCCACGATCTGGAGGATCGCGAAGTGCCTTGGCACGAGGGCGAACGCTATGCCCGGCTGTGGCACGGCGCGCGAATGATCAGCACCCGCGGCTACGGCCACAACCGCATCGCCGACCACCCGCGCGTCATCGCCGAGGTACTGCGCTTCCTGCGCGGCGAACCCGTGGGCGAACGCATCGTGTCCTCGCCGAACCTGCCGTTCGGGATCGGCTGAACGCGGCGCAGACAGGGGGCGGGCGAGCGACTATCCTGCGCGATCCGCCGTCGTCGCCCCCGGGCGACGCGGCCCCGCCCCCGACGCCCGTGCCGATGACCCACTCCGACGACACCCTGCCCCCCGCCTCCGCCACGCCCTACGGGGACCCGTCGCAGGAACCGGTGCACGACCCGTTGCACGACCAGCCTTGCGTCATCGTCGAACGCGACGGCGTGCGCTACACCCTGCTGGGCACCGCGCACGTCTCGAAGGCCAGCGTCGACGCCGTGCGTGCGGCGATCGCCGGCGGCAGCTACGACACGGTGGCGGTCGAACTCGACGCACAACGCGCACAGGCGCTGACCGATCCCGATGCGCTGGCGCGGCTGGACCTGGTGAAGGTGCTGAAGGAAGGCAAGACCGCGGTGTTCGCCGCGAACCTCGCCCTCGCCGCCTACCAGCGCCGGCTCGCCGAGCAGCTCGGCATCGACCCGGGCGCCGAGCTCAAGGCCGCCGTGCTCGACGCGCGCGAGCGCGACCTGTCGCTGCACCTCATCGACCGCGACGTCGGCCTGACCTTCCGCCGCGCGATGCAGCGCCTCGGCTGGTGGGGCCGGATGAAGGTCGCCAGCGGCCTGATGATGTCGCTGTTCGGCGACGAGGAAGTGACCCACGAGCAGATCGAGGGCCTGAAGGAAGGCGACATGCTGGAGGCGAGCTTCAGCGAATTCGCCGCCGACAGCCCGGCGCTGTACGAGACGGTGATCGCCGAGCGCGACGCCTACATGGCCGCGCGCCTGCGCGAGATCCGCACGCAGGGCGCCGGCACCGAAGTGCTGGCGGTGGTCGGTGCCGGCCATCTGCAAGGGCTGGCGAAGCACCTGCGCGAGTCGGATGAAGCGCCCGAGGCGATCCGGACCTCGCTGGAAGCGCTGAAGAAGACCCGCAACATCCCGTGGTTCAAGCTCGCATTCTCCGCGATCATCATCGGCGGCATCGGCTACGGGTTCTGGCACGGCGGCTTCGCGATGGGCGCCGACCTGCTGAAGCAGTGGGTGATGTTCACCTCGTCGCTCGCCGCACTCGGCTGCCTGATCGCGGGCGGCCATCCGCTGAGCGTCCTCACCGCCGCGCTGCTGGCGCCGTTCAAGCCGTTCCGGCTTGCGGTGCCCACCGGCACGTTCACCGCACTGATGGAAGCGCGGCTGCGCAAGCCCACCTACGCCGACTTCATGGCGTTGCGCGACGACGTGCAGAACGTGCGCGGCTGGTATCGCAACCGCGTCTCGCGTGTACTGCTGAACTTCCTGCTCACCAACCTAGGCAGCGCGATCGGGACGTGGATCGCCGGGGCGCGGATCGTCGGCAAGGTGATCGGCTGATCGCCGACCGGCATTCCCGATCGCCACCGATCATCGGCGGGCGGCCGGCCCCGCGATGCCGCGGGGCCGGTCACGCAGGTCGTTGACTCACTCCGCCTGGAGCGTCGTCGCCGGCGCGATCGGCGCCTCCGGCTTTCCGCGCGCCCGGCGCAGAATCCGCGCCGTGCCGGTGCTCAGGTCGTCGAGCACCGCGTAGATCGTCGGCAGGAACAGCAGGCTGACCACGGTCGAGAACGCCAGGCCACCGGCGATGGCGCGGGCCATCGGGAAGTACGGCGGGCCGCCGCCGGCCATCTTGGTCTGGCCCATCGCGATCGGCACCATCGCCAGGATCGCCGTGCCCATGGTCATCATGATCGGCCGCAGGCGCTCGCGGCTGCCCTCGACCAGGGCATCGGTGCGCGACTTGCCGCCCCGTCGCAGGTTGTTGATGTGTTCGATCATCACGATGCCGTTGTTCACCACCACGCCCATCAGCACCAGGATGCCGATGAAGGCCATCACGTTGAACTGGGTCTGGGTGATGAAGAACAGCCAGAACACGCCGAAGATCGAGAACACCACGCCGCTCATGATCGCCGCCGGGAACAGCAGCGACTCGAACACCGAGGCCATGACCACGTAGATCATGACCAGCGCGATGACGAGGTTCATGAGCATCTGCACCGCCGCGTCGGCGTCGTCCTGGAAACCGCTGCCGTCGAAGGTGTAGGTGTAGCCCGGCGGGAACGGGAAGCCCTTGAGCGTCCCTTCCATGGCCTCGCGCGCCTTGGGCATGGGCACGCCGTCGGCAAGGTTGGCCTGGATCGCGAGCGTGGTCTGCCGGTTCGAGCGCTGGACTTCGGACGCCGACGCGCCGGTGCGGGCATCCACCATCGCCAGCAGCGGCACCATCGTGCCGTCGGGCGCACGCACCGAGAAGCTGCCGATGTCCTCGACGCCGTAATGCTCGGCGCCGGCGAAGCGGATCCACACCGGCACCTCGTTCGCGCCCTGGCGGAATTCGCGCAGCGGTGCGCCGCGCAACGCCAGGCCCACGAACTGCGACACCTGCTGCGCGCTGAAACCGAACGACGCCGCACGTTCGCGATCGACCTGGATCGACAGCTCGGTGTTCTGGTCGCCGGTGTTCACGCGCACGTCGCGCAGTTCCTTGCGCCGCGCCATGAGCGGCACGATCTCGTCGGCCAGCTCCTTGAGCTGCTGCGAGGAATCGCCGACCAGCTGCACCTGCACGTTCTGCTCGAGGCCACCGCCACCACCGGGCCCGCCCTGGTTGCCGATGCCGAGCTTCGCGCGCGCGGACTTCGGCAACGACTGGCGCAGGTCCTCGATCAGCTTCTTGGTCTCCGCCGGGCGCGCCGTGTCGAATTTCACCTGCGTGCCGCCCCAGCCCTGCTCGCTGTAGAACGAATAGATCTGGGCGATGTGGAAGCGCTTGCGGTTGGCTTCGAGGAACTTCTCGACCTTCAGCACCTCGTCGGACATCTGCTGCTTGGTGTAGGCGCCGTTCCACTGGTAGAAGATGTTCGCCTCGTCGCCGTCGTCGCCGCCGAACATGTTGGTGTTCTGCACGACCGAGAACGCCGGCGCCAGGCTCACCAGCACGATCAGCGCGATGCCGAGCAGGCTCAGCCCGCGATGTTCGAGCGTCCAGCGCAGGAAGCGCGCGTAGCGGCGTTGCAGGCGCGGGATCAGGCCGCGGTCGTCGCGCACCATCGGCGGCGTCTTCATGCGCGCCGACAGCATCGGGATCAGGCTCACCGCGACCAGCCACGACGCCAGCAGCGACACCGAGATGGTGACCGCGATCTGCGACATGAAGATGCTGAGCATGTTGCGTTCGCCGAACAGGTTCGGCACGAACACGATGCAGTGGCACAGCGTGCCCGCCGACAGCGCGATGGCGACGTTGCGGGTGCCGACCAGCGACGCCAGCCGCGGCTGGTCGGGATAGCGCTCGCGTTCCTGGTAGATGCTCTCGACCACCACCACCGCGTTGTCGACCAGCATGCCCACCGCGAGCAACAGCCCCATCATCGTCAGGATGTTGAGGGTGACGCCGGCGAAATACATGAAGCCGAGGGTCATCACGAAGCAGATCGGGATGGCCGTGGTGACCATCAGCGTCGACGGCCAGTGGCGCAGGAAGAAATACAGCACGATCACCGACAGCAGCAGGCCGACGAGGCCGGCTTCCGCCAGTTCCATCAGCGAACCGGTGACGGTCGCGCCCTGATCGTCGACGACCTTGACCTGCACGCCGCGCAGCGCCGGGTCCGCGGAGATCTCGTTCACGGCCGCGAGCACCGACTTCGACACCTCCACCAGGTTGGCGCCGCGCTCCTTGAAGATGTCCAGGCCCACCGCCGGCTGGCCGTCGAGGCGGCGGCCGTAGTCGATGCGTGCCGGTTGCAGGCGCACGTCGGCGATGTCGCCGAGCCGCGTACCCTTGCCGTCGACCACCAAGTCGCGGTACTGCTGGAGGTTGTCGATCTCGCCGACCGGCTGCACCCGCAGGCGCCGGCCGCCGTCGTCTATCTGGCCGGCGGACACCGAGAAGTTCGCCGACGACAGCCGCGTGTTCAGTTCGTTCAGGCCGATGCCGTGGGCATCGAGGCGATCCGGCGAGATCGCGATCTCCACCTCGTTCGGCGGTGCACCGAGGATGTCGACGCGGGCGACGCCCGGGATGCGCTCCAGCCGGCGCTTGAACTCGCGGTCGATCAGCGCGTACTCGCGGGTCATGTCGCGGTCGCTGGCGAGGCGCACCTTCAGCACCGGCTCGTCGCTGGTGCTGAACTTCATGACGAAGTAACGCTGGAGATCGTCCGGCAGGTCGTCGCGGATGGCGTCGATGCGCTCGCGCGCCTCGGACGCGGCGATCGACACGTCGCGTCCCCAGTCCGAGAACTGGATGAACATCGACGCGCCGTCCGCACGCGCGTTGCCGTCCATGCGCTTGATGCCGCTCATGGTCGACACCGCTTCCTCGACCGGACGCAGCACCGTGCGTTCGACCTCGTCGGGCGTCGATCCCGAGTACGGCAACTGCAGGAAGATGCCGGGGAACGTGACCGAGGGCAGCGCTTCCAGCGGCAGGCGTACCGCCGCGATCAGCCCGATCACGAACAGCGACACGAACACCATCACCGTGGTGACGGGCCGCTTGATGCTGAACTCGGCGACGCTCACGGCGCGTGGCCTCCGGCCTGCGGTTCATGAGTCATGCCGTCGTCCGCCGCACCGTCGTCGATGTCCTCGTCGATGTCCTCGTGGATGGTGTCGTCGAACTCGGTCTCGCGCTTGGCCCGGGCGCGGAGCCCGCGTGCGACGTAGTCGGCGTCGGGCCGGCGATCGAGCAGGTCGTAGACCACCGGGATCACCACCAGCGTCAGCAGCGTCGACACCAGCAGGCCGCCGATCACCGTGATCGCCATCGGCGAACGCACTTCCGCGCCCTCGCCGAAGGCCAGCGCCAGCGGCAGGAAGCCGAACAGCGTGCACAGCGTGGTCATCATGATCGGCCGCAGACGCGAACGTGCGCCCTCCACCAGCGCCTCGCGCTTGGGCATGCCCGCCTCGCGCGCCTGGTTGACCTTGTCGATGAGGATGATCGCGTTCTTCACCACCAGGCCGACCAGCAGGATCAGGCCGATGAACACCACCACCGACACGGTCGAGCGGGTGATCAGCAGCGCGAGGATGGCACCGACCAGCGCCAGCGGGATGGTGAACAGGATGACGAACGGATGCAGCAGCGACTCGAACTGCGAGGCCATCACCAGGTAGACGAGGAAGATCGCCAGCCCGAAGGCGAACAGCAGCGAACGCAGCGACTGCGACAGTTCCTCGCCCTGGCCGCCGATGTGCAGGCCGATGCCCGGGCCGAGCGCACTGGACGTCTTCGCATCCTCCGCGACCATCGTCGACACTTCGCGCACCGCGGTGCCGAGGTCGATGTCGCGCAGGTTCGCCGAGACGATCGCCACGCGCACCTGGTCGGCACGGTGGATCTCGCTGGGACCGGTGGTGGCGACCACGTCGGCCACCGAGTCCAGCGTCACCGGATTGGCGCTGCCCGGGTTCACGATCAGGCGACGGATGTCGTCGACCGTGGCGCGATCATTCTCGCGGGCGCGCACCAGCACGTCGATCTTGCGGCTGCGGAAGCTGTAGCGCGTGGCGACGTCCCCGCGCACCTTCTTCACCACCACGTCGGCGATCTGCCGCGTGGTGAGGCCCAGCGCGCCGGCGCGTTCCTGGTCGAAGTGGATCTGGATCTCGGGGAAGCCCTGCTCCACCGTCGACTTCACGTCGGCGTAGTGCGGGTTGGCGCGCAGCAGTTCCGCCATGCGCCGACCGGCGCGTTCGATGTCCTCCAGCTCGTCGCCGCGCAGTTCGATTTCCAGCGGCATCGAGAAGCTGAACAACTGCGGGCGACTGAAGTCGACCTGGGTGCCGGCATAGCGGGAGACCGACTCACGCAGGCCGTCCATGAGTTCGGACTCGCGCTCGCGATCGCCGCTCTTGTCCATCACGACGGTGAGCTTGCCGATGTTCTCGCCGCTCTCGGTCGGACTGGCGTCCAGCCGCGTGCCGCTGCCGCTCACGCCGTACAGCGTGCGCACGCCGCCGTCCTTCGCATGCGCCTGCTGCAGCTCGCGCACGACGCGGTCGGTGTCGCGCAACGGCGTGCCGGGCGGCAGGCGCACGGTCATGTCGAAACGATCCTGCGCCAACTGGGGGATGAGGTCGCTGCCGAGCATCGGCACCGCCAGCAGGCTGGCCCCGAACGCGGCCGACGCCAGCACCAGCACCAGCACCGGGCGACGCATCGCGCCGGGCAGCAGTCGCAGGTACGCGGCTTCGAGCCGGTGGTAAGGCGACATGGCCAGATCGCTGAGGCGATACATCAGCCAACCGAACACGATGCCCAGCAGACGCCAGACCCGGACCGCCAGCCAGCAGCAGGCGAAGAACACGGGCACCGAGGTCATCGAGAAGAACAAGTACAGCATCCAGAACGGCAGCATCACCAGCCGCGGCGCCAGCAAGAGCAGCGTCAGCAGCACATTCACGGCGGTGCCATGGCGTGGACTGAACAACGGCCAGACGAAGGCAGGAACGTGACGGATGGACATCACGGCGCCAACCAGGAAGGTCACCGGTGCGGCGATGATGGCCAGCGCCCAGCGCGCGATCCCGTGCGGCGCCTCGCCCAGCGGCGCACGCAGCGCCCGGCGCACGTCGCCCTTCGCGGACTCGATCACGGGGTTCACCGGATGCGGGACCTCTTGCACGAACGCCATCGGCGCGCGGTCGCGCAGACCGCTGAGCATCGGGATCAGCGTCATCGACACGACCAGCGAGATGCCGATCGCGGTGGCGACGGTAAGCGCCTGGTCGCGGAACAGTTCACCGGCGATGCCCTGCACGAACACCAGCGGCAGGAACACCGCCATCGTGGTCAGCGTGGACGCGACCACCGCCATGCCCACTTCGCGGGTGCCTTCGACCGCGGCATCGAGCACGCCCAGCCCGCGTTCGCGCGCCTTGGCGATGCTTTCGAGCACCACGATCGAATCGTCCACCACCAGGCCGGTGGCCAGCGCGAGGCCGCCCAGCGACATGACGTTCAGGCTCAGCCCGAAGCGGCCCATGAAGAAGAACGTCGCGACGATCGACACCGGCAGCGACAGCGCGATGACGAACGTGCTCCAGCCGTCGCGCAGGAACAGGAAGATGATCAGCACCGCGAGCAGGCCGCCGACGACGGCGTCGACCTTCACGTCGGTGATCGCATGGCGGATGAACTGCGACTGGTCGTCGACCACGGTCAGTTCGATGCCGGCCGGGATCTCCTTCTTCAATGCCTCGAGGCGCTTGGCGAGCGCGTCCGCGGTGGCGACGGTGTTGGCGTCGCCTTCCTTGTAGATCGCAAGCTCGACCGCCTCGCGGCCGTCGAGTCGGATGATCGCCTCGCGCTCCTTGTGGCCCTGCACGATGTCGGCGACGTCCTTCAGGCGCACCGGCAGGCCGCCCGCGGGCGTGCTGCCGCCGGACGACGCACTGCGCACCGAACTGGCGGCGGCGATCGCTTCCGGCGAGCCGGTGGTGGCGGCGATCGCCATCATCTGCTGCGCCGCGCTGCTGGCCGCGTCGTTGCCGGCGGTGCGCGTGGTCAGCAGCATCTCGCGCATCTCGTCGACGTTCGCGAACTGGTTGACCGTGCGCACGTTGTAGCGCTGGCTGCCCTCTTCCAGGCGGCCGCCGGAGATGTTGACGTTCTCCTGCTGCAGGCGCTGGATGACGGTGTCGATCGACAGCCCCAGTTGCGCGAGCTTCTGCTGGTCGATCTGGACCTGCACCTCGTCCTCGAGGCCGCCACCGACCTTCACCGCGGCCACGCCGTCGACCGGTTCGAGCTTCTTCTTCAGGTCGTCGTCGGCATAGCGGCGCAGCTCGGCCAGGTCGCGCTGGGCGCGGGCGCTTTCGGCATCGGCGGGCGCGGCCTTGCCCGACAGCACGAGGCGCATGATCGGCTCGGTCGACGGGTTGAAGCGCAGCAGCACCGGCGCCTTGGCTTCCAGCGGCAGTTGCAGCGTCTCGATCTTGTCGCGCACCTCCAGGCTGGCCTGGTCCATGTCGGTGCCCCACGCGAATTCCAGCACCACGTCGCTCTGCCCGGTGCGGGAGACCGACTTGAGCTTGCGCAGGCCCTTCACCACGCCCAGCGCTTCCTCCACCGGCTGGCTGATGAGCGTCTCGACCTCGGAAGGCGCGGCGCCGGTGTACTCGGTGCGGATCGTGAGCGTGGGATAGCTCAGGTCCGGCAGCAGGTTCACCTTGAGGCTCGACAGCGCGAGGCAGCCGAACAGGAACATGGTCAGCCAGAACATCGCGACGGTGACGCGGCGCCGGGTCGAGAAACCGACCAGTCCGCCGCCTCCGCCCGATCCCGCCGACGGTTCGGGGAAGTGCGCGCTCACGACTTGGCGCCTGCCGGCTTCGCGGCCGCGGGCTTGGCACCCGCCGGCTTCGGCGCGGGATCGCCGATGACCTGGATCTTCGTGCCTTCGCGCAGCGCCACCTTGCCGGCGGTGATCACGCGATCACCCGGCTGCAGGCCGCCGCGCACTTCCACCCACGGACCGTCGTAGTAGCCCAGCTTCACCGGCACGCGCGCGGCCTTGCCGCCGCGGGCGACATAGACCGCCGGGTCGTCCTCGTCCTCCAGCAACGCGTTGCGCGGGATGGTCAGGGCGTCGGCACGCTGGTCGTAGTCGATCTTCATGCGCCCGAACATGCCCGGCTGCAGCAGACCGCCGCTCTCGAAGGCGCAGATCACGCGGAAGGTGCCGCTGCCGGAATCGACCACCGGCGCGACGCGGTCGACGCGGCCCTGGAACGGCTGACCCGGCAGCGCATCGACGCCCAGTTGCACCGGCAGGCCGGCCTTGAGGGTCGCCAGTTCGCGTTCCGGCACGTTGAGCGTGGCCTCCAGCCGCGAGGTGTCGACGATGCGGAAGATCGGCGTGTTGATCTGGACGAAGTTGCCGGGCTTGATCGAGCGCTCGGCGATCACGCCGGAGATCGGCGCGACCACGTTGGCGTAGGACAGTTCGAGCCGGGCCATGCGATGCACGGCGCGGGCGTTCTCCAGGTCGAACTTCAGCTGGTCGAGGTCGTTCGCGCTGAGCAACTGCTGCGAAGCGAGCTGGCGCGAGCGGTTGTAGTTGGCTTCGAGCTTGCGGAGCTGGGCCTCGGACTGTGCGGCCTGCAGCTCTGCACGGGCCGAATCCAGCCGCACCAGCACCTGGCCGGCGCGGACCTGCTGGCCGACCTCGGCCATGACCTGCAAGGCGACGCCGGAGGTCTTGGCGACCACCTGCGACTCGGCCCGCGCTTCCAGCGCCGCGGTGCCGGCGTAGCTGGCGGCGATCGGCCGGCGGCTGACCGCCATCACCTCGACCGGGACGGCCTCCTCGGCGGGCGGCTTGTCCTTTGCGTCGGCCTTGGCGTCCTCGCCCCCCTTGCCGCAGCCGACCAGTGTCAGGCAGCCCAGCAGGGCGCCCCAGCCGACGATACGTGCGAGCGACGGGGCGCGGGCCGGGACGGCGGGGGATCGGAACAGGGGATCGCTGGACATGGTGGGCGGGGGGATGTCGTGAGGTGTTGTATCAAGGTATATCACCCCGTTCAGGACCGCCATCGGCCAGAGGTCATGGTGCGCCGCATCGCGAACCCGATCACGCGTGACACAGTCTGACTGCGTCGCATTAACGAGTCAGGCTATACTGTCCCGATTGCGCGACCGTCCGGCCCGGGGAGACACGGACACCGTCGGCGCGCCGCCGCACTCTCGCCCAGACCGACGCACACGACGCCCGACATGACCCGATCGACGATTCGTATCCCGCTGCTCGCCGGTGGCCTCGCCCTCCTCGCCGCCCTGCCCGCCTTCGCGCAGGCGCCCGCGGGTTCCGCCGAACGCGGCAAGCAACTGACCTACACCTGCCAGGGCTGCCACGGCGTCACCGGCTACAAGAACGCCTACCCGGCGTACAGCGTGCCGAAGATCACCGGCCAGAGCGCCGACTATCTCTCCGCCGCACTCAACGAATACCGGACCGGTGCGCGCAAGCACCCGACCATGCGGGCCCAGGCGCAGAGCTTCTCGGAGCAGGACATCGCCGACATCGCCGCCTACCTTTCGAGCCTGAAGAAGAATTGAGCGACGCCCCATGACGAAGCGCATCTCCACCCTCGCCCTCGCCCTGGCCATCGGCGCGACGCTCGCCGCCTGCGGCAAGTCCGAACCCGCCGCCGAAGCCGGTGCCGCGGAACACGAAATCAAGCATGTCGGCGCCTTCGACGGTGATGCCGGCCGCGGCGAACGTCTCGCCGCCGACAAGCAGCTCGCCGGCACCGGCCAGGCCTGCGTCGACTGCCACGGTCCCGGCGGTGCCAAGCCGATCGCCCCGACCTACCCGGCACTGGCCGGGCAGTACCAGGACTACCTGTTCCAGGCCATCCTTGAGTACCGCGACGGCGAGCGCGAGCAGGTCCTGATGAACAACCAGATCCAGGGCGCGGTCAAGGCCGGCAAGCTGGACGACCAGGGCATCGCCGACCTCGCGGCCTACTTCGCTGCGCAGAACGGCCCGCTGGGCGACCTCTCCAGCCGCTGAGCCATGCCGCCATTCCGGTGCCCGGTCCCCCTAGGTACCGACACGAAGACGGGAGCCGCAGGGCTCCCGTCTTTTTTTGCATGACACTCGCGTACCCGGTCCACGCATGTGGCCGGATCGACGAAGCGATCAGGGCGTGGTGCCGGGCGGCGTACCGGTCGGCGCGGTGGCCGGCGACGGCGCAGGACGCGCGAGGCTGTCCTTCGCTTCCTGCAACGCCGGCTTGAAGGGCACGTCCGGCGGCGGCCGCGCGATGGCTTCCTGATCCTGCATGTTCGGATCCTCGACCGTGCATCCCCCGCCCGCCTGCAGCAGCGAGACCGCGCACATGATCCGCTTGGTCGTGCCGGGGATCGGGATTGCAACCGTGCGGATGCCGCGCCGCACCCACTCCTCCAGCAGGTTCTCGCGCGGCATCCAGAACCGGTCGAAGCGCGTCGGCGTGTAGTCCAGCGGCGGCCGCTTCAGCCACGTCCCCATGCGGTCGATCTTCTCGAAATCCTCGATCACGGTGCCCGGCGGAAGGCCGCCACCGACATCGCGGCCGTTGCCCGGCAGGCGCGCGCTGCCGTCACCGTTGAGCAGGCTCGTCGAGCGTCCGGCGGACGCATTGCCCGGCGCGTTGCGATTGGACGCCCCCCAGTCGTCATCGCGGACCTGCGTCGGGGCCGCCCCGGGGCGCGGCGATGGCGAAGGTCCGACGCCGCCGGGCGCGTTCGCGACCGGGCGCCCCGCACCGGTGGCCGGGCGCGGCGTGCCGCCGGCGGTGGTCGAGGGCTGCGGCACCTGGCCGGTCGTGCGCACGGGCGTGCTGGCGGTCACGCGCCCCGCCCCGGTGGGCGCTGGCGCTGGCGTGGGCGTCGGCGCAGCCGCCGGAGCGGGCGGTGCGCGCAGCTGAACTTCGCGCGGTGCCGTGCGCAGCGTGGGCATGCGCAGTTGTGGTGCGGTCGTCGGCAAGGTCGGCGCCGTGCGGGCCACGATCGGCGTGGTCTCGCGCTGGGTTTCGACCTCGACGACCTGCGTGCGCAGGCGCGGCACGGTCGGCTGGACGGCCAGCACCGGAACCGGCCGATCCGGCACGGGCACCGGCGTGCGTGCCTCGAAGGTCTCGACGTCGGTCGGCCGCGCCGCGACCTTCGGCACCTGCGGCTGCAATTGCGGGATGGTGGGCGACAACACCGGCGGCGTGGGCGGCGGCAGCGTGAAGTCGCTGTCCGGCTGCGGCGTCTGGGTGACGGTGAGCGGCTGCTCGACGGCCGGCGCCGGCGCGGTGTCGCCGGGCGGTGCCGGCGCGGCTTCGGGCGGCGTGGCGGCGGCCGGCGGCGTCGCGGTCGCAACGGCCGGTGCGTTCTCGGCCGTCGTCGCGGCGGCAGAGGAAGACGCGGCCGCGGCGGCAGCCGGCGCCGGCTGTTCGCCGGTGGCCGGCGCACCACCGGTATCGGGAGACGGCGTGCCTTCGCCGATGAATTCGATGATCGTCGCTTCGCCTTCCTGCGCCGCCTGGGGCGGCGCGTCGCCGAGCTGGACCATGCCGATCCAGAACAACAGCCCGGCGAACACGATGTGCAACAGCGCGGAGAACACCACAGCGAAACGGCGGGTTCGGCGCTGGTCGCGCGGTGCGCGTTCCCACTGCTGGCGCAACAGGTGGCGCCATGCCTGGAAGCGCGTCAGCGGCGGCATCGCCCTCGGCGGCGGCGCCGGCGGCCGGGCGGCCAGCAACGCGACGATCTCCGCCATCGGCGCACCGACCACGGCACCGGCGCGTTCGCGCATCGACAGGAACCATGCCCGCCACGTCGGCGGGAATTCGCCGAACGGGCGATCGGCATGCAGCGGGAAACGCCGCCCGCCGCGGGACTGGAGCGCTTCGATCAGTTCCCCGGCGGAGAACACGCGCAGGCCGGGCCGGTCAGTTCGACGGACGCGAGATGTAGGGCGCCGTTCCGCTGGCGTGATCGGTTGCGTCCCGCACCGCGGTCACGCCCGGCACCTTTTCCAGCAGGGTCTTCTCGATGCCCTGCTTCAGGGTCACGTCGGCCATGCCGCAACCGTGGCAACCGCCGCCGAAACCGAGGATCACCACACCCTCGGCGGTCACCTCGTGCACGCTCACGTGGCCGCGATGCTGCGCGAGTTGCGGATTGATCTCGTGCTCGACCACCCACTGCACGCGCTCGACCAGCGAGGCCGAAGCGTCCGGCACGGCGCCCTTGATCTTCGGCGCGCGGATCTGCAGCTGACCGCCCGTGGGCTGCTGGGCGTAGTCGATCTCCGCCCCGTCGAGGTAGCGCACGCTGCCGGCATCGAGCCACAGCGTGAAACCTTCGCAATCGATCGCCCATTCGTCGCCCTGCAGGTCACCGGGTTCGGCGAACTCCAGGCGGACGTCGGCGGAGGGCGTGCCCGGATGCACCGCACTGAGGCGCACCCCCAGGCCCGGCAGGGCCTCGCGTTCGATCAGGCGGCGGAAGTGCGACTGCGCGGATTCGGAAATCTGGATCATCCGGCTATTCTAGCGGCCCGTCCGGCGCGTGCTCGTCAGGGTTTCGTTACGCCGCCGGAACAGTGTTCAGCTTCCCGCATCGCAAGGAGCCGCCCGTGTCCGATCTGATCCCCCTCGCCCAGGCCCACTGTGTCCCGCGTCGCGGCCACGAACATCGGCTGCCACCCGCGCAAGTCGCCGAACTCATGCCGCAACTGCCCGGCTGGGAACTGGCGGAACACGGCCACGCACTGGTGAAGACCTTCCCCTTCCCCGACTACCACCGCACGATGGCGTTCGTGAATGCACTGGCCTTCATCGCCCATCGCGAAGACCACCATCCCGACCTCGGCGTGCACTACGACCGCTGCGTCGTGCGCTTCTCGACCCACGACGTCGGCGGGCTGAGCGAAAACGACTTCATCTGCGCGGCGAAGGCGGAAGCGCTGGCGGGCTGAGCAGCGCGCGCCCCCGAGACAATCATGGCGTCCCGGGGCAGCGCTCATTGAGCTCTTGGATCAGGCGGGTATTGGCATCGCTCACCGCAACCGAATAGCCCTCGTACATGTTCTGGATCTTTTTGCTCCACTGCATGCCGCCGAGCTGCGAGCGGACCACGAACGGCTGCCCACCCTCGATCCGCACCTGGTACACCACCGTCGGCAAGGTCGTATAGAGATTCTCCAGCACGTACATGCGCATCAACTCGACTTTCACCGACACACCTGTCTGTTCCGAAAGGCCGGCTGCAACGAGTTCGCGACGTATGATTCCCGGCGCATCCTCCAAATGCACGAGGTTGTTGGCATAAGTCGATGCACGATCACCATCCGGACGCTTGTCGGCGACCTCCTCGATTCGGTACGCGCAGGCTGGGGCGACACTGGCGCGGGCATTGATCTTTGTCGGATCGACGCGAATCGTATTGACAGTCACGGCACAACCTGCCACTACCGGCAGCAGCAGCCAAGGCCCGAGACCGCGCTGCATCACGGCGTGCCGCCGGTCGTGGCAGCAGGTGCATCCTGGGCGGGAGCGGTTTCGGCAGGCGCGGACACGAGCGGCGCCGCGACTCCATAGCCATTCAGCGTCTGAACAAAACCCTTGCCTGTTCGGGCCCAGACCCAGCCGTCACCGGCGCGGGTCTGGATTCCGGGATAGCGGCGCCCCCCGAGTGTCACCTGCGCCTTGCGATCGAAATCCTCCCACTGAGCCCGGCCCTCGGCCGACAAGTCGAAGGTCAGCATTGCGACAGACTGGCGAATGCCTTCGTCGAGCATGGAGCCAAGGCCATCTGTGCCGTAGACCGTCCAGATCTTGACGTTGTCCTCGGGCTTGTCCGCGAGTTGCTCGGGAATGAACTGGAAGGCGTAGTTTCGATTGAAAAGGAAGACGGTTTTCAGTTTTCCGTTCTCCCCTACCGAACGGTCCACGACTTGAGCGAGCAGTTGAACGGACATGTGCTCGAACTGGTTGTCGAACGAATAGCGAGGCCTCAACACCAATACACGTCCCAGCACTTCCTGCTTGTTCTGCGCATCGATCGCACTCAGTGCGTTGTTCCGGATCAGGAACACGGGAGCCGTGCTGATGCCCGGAGATGCGAGCTTGCCGCGGATTTCCTGCTCCATGTGAGCATTGAAGGGGTAGTTCAACAGGAGATCGCGAATCGGGATGATCCGCTCCTCGGCAGCCTTGGTCCGCGAATTGTCGATTCCCGCGACGATGAGCGCACCGAGCAGTCCACCGCCGGCCGCCATCGCATTGGTTGCGGATACGTCCACTCCCACTTCTTGCTGGCCAAGCACGATCTCCACGGGAAGATCTTCAGCGATCGGCACCGGGATCATGGGCGTCTTCGCCACGACGGCGGAACACGTCAACGCCAGCGTGGCGATTGCCGCGCTGCAGATCTTCCTCAACATGCGCCTTCCCCCTGTATTATCTGGAATGCGGGAGGTCGCGGGCCGATCGCATCGACACGCTCGCCCTCCCCCGTCAGTCGCCTGCACGACGCTGCGAGGGCGAGTCTACGAATGACACCTCTTCAGGTCCAGTCACACCGCATCATCGCTTCTTGCAGACCCCGGCAATCGCCACCCCAGCCGGTCCAGCACCTCGACCAGCTCCGGTGCCAGCGGCGCGTCGAGGACGTACTCGGCGCGGCCGCCATCCAACGCGAATTCCAGTGACGCGGCATGCAGGAACAGGCGGCGCAGGCCGACCTGGTCGCGCAGGCGCTTGTTGACCTCGGGTTCGCCGTATTTGTCGTCGCCGGCCACCGGGTGGCCGATGTGTTTCGCGTGGACGCGGATCTGGTGGGTGCGGCCGGTCTCGATCCGCACCTCGCAGAAGGAGTGCCCGCCGCGGCGCTCCAGCACACGGAAGTGGCTGAGCGAGGGCTTGCCGTTCGGGTGGACCTGGACGTGGCGCTCGCCGCCCTGGCGCAGGCCGATGTGCAGCGGCGCGTCCACGGTCATGGTGCCGTCGGGCATGCGGCCGACCAGCAGCGCGAGGTAGCGCTTGGCGATGCCGCGGCCGTCGTCGGCGTCGGATTCGCGCATCAGCGCCTGCAGCTCGGTCAGGGCCGACCGCTTCTTGGCGATGATCAGCAGGCCGGAAGTGTCGCGGTCCAGACGGTGGACCAGCTCCAGCGTCTCCCGCGGGCGCAGGGCGCGGAGGGTCTCGATCGCACCGTGACTGATGCCGCTGCCGCCGTGGCTGGCCAGCCCCGACGGTTTGTTGATCGCCAGCAGGCGGGCGTCCTCGAACACGATGCTGGCCTCCATCGCCGCCAGCAGCCCCTTGGGCGGCGGCGTCTTCTCGCCCGCCTCGGCCAGCCGCACCGGCGGGATCCGCACCTCGTCGCCCCCCTCCAGCCGGGTCTCGGCCTTGGCCCGGCCGCCGTTCACGCGCACCTGGCCACTGCGGACCAGCTTGTAGACGAGCGACTTGGGCGCGCCCTTGAGCTGCCCCAGGAGGAAGTTGTCGAGCCGTTGGCCGGCGCGGTCGTCGGCCACGCGGACCAGGCGGACCTGGGCGGATGACGCGGTTCTGGAATCGTTTACGGTCATCCGGGGTCCTGATCTGCTACACTCGTTCGGCGATATAAAGGTTTGATTTCGCAGGGAGTCGGGGGCTGGTTTCGTTTGCACCCCATCGGGCCGAAAGCCCAGCTCGCCCGCGAGTTCCGATGCAGTGCGCGGCCACCGCCCCCGGGGCGGCCATGTTAGCGGCTCGTCGGCAGGCCCGCTTGTCGCCGGGCGCCTGGCGCCCGGGCAACCCACACGTCCCGTGCCGTCGCGATGTCGCGCTTCGCAGCGCCCACCACGGCGGCCGGCCCGGCAACACGCTACAGAAATAGAAGCGCTCCCGCGGCCCGCCGTGGTGTTGCAGCGCTGGAATGCACCTGGCGGCCCCGGCCGCGCGCGCGCCTTCGCGGCGTCCGGCGCGCGACATGGTCGCAGGCCGTCTCCAGAGGCGAACACGCCCCGGCGTTCCGCGCGCCCGCATCGCATGCGGGCAAGGCGCCAAGGAACGCAGGACCATGAAACGCATGCTGATCAACGCGACGCAGGCCGAAGAGCTGCGCGTCGCGATCGTCGATGGACAAACGCTCTACGACATCGACATCGAAATCCCCGCGAAAGAGCAGAAGAAGTCCAACATCTACAAGGGCCGCATCACCCGGCTCGAACCTTCGCTCGAAGCCGCCTTCGTCGAGTACGGCGCCGAGCGCCACGGCTTCCTGCCGCTGAAGGAAATTTCCCGCGACTACTTCCAGTCCGGCGTCGACCACCACAAGGCCGGCATCCGCGAACTGCTGCGCGAAGGCCAGGAAGTCGTGGTGCAGGTCGACAAGGAAGAGCGCGGCAACAAGGGCGCGGCGCTGACCACGTTCATCTCGCTGGCCGGCCGCTACATGGTGCTGATGCCGAACTCGCCCACCGCCGGCGGCGTCTCGCGCCGCATCGAGGGCGACGACCGCGCCGCGCTGAAGGAAGCGATGGACAAGCTCGACATCCCCGACGAGATGGGGGTGATCATCCGCACCGCCGGCGTCGGCCGCGATGCCGAAGAACTGCAGTGGGACCTCGACTACCTGCTCAGCGTCTGGCGCGCGATCGCCGAGGCCGCGCTGAAGAAGACCTCGCCGTTCCTGATCTACCAGGAATCGCGCCTGATCATCCGCGCCCTGCGCGACTACATGCGCGCCGACATCGGCGAGATCCTCGTCGATACGCCGGAGATGTACGCCGAGGCGAAGGAGTTCGTCGAGCAGGTGATGCCGCACAACCTGCGCAAGCTCAAGCACTACACCGACGACACCCCGCTGTTCAACCGCTTCCAGATCGAATCGCAGATCGAGAACGCCTACGAGCGCACCGTACGCCTGCCGTCGGGCGGCTCGCTGGTGATCGACCAGACCGAGGCGCTCACCGCGGTCGACGTCAACTCGGCGCGCGCCACCAAGGGCGGCGACATCGAGGAAACCGCGTTCAACACCAACCTGGAGGCCGCCGACGAAGTGGCCCGCCAGATGCGCCTGCGCGACCTCGGCGGCCTGGTGGTGATCGACTTCATCGACATGACCTCGAACAAGCACCAGCGCGACGTGGAGAACCGCCTCGCGCAGGCGCTCAAGCACGACCGCGCGCGCGTGCAGCTCGGCCGCATCTCCAAGTTCGGCCTGATGGAGATGTCGCGCCAGCGCCTGCGTCCCAGCCTCGGCGAATCCAGCCAGCTGGTGTGCCCGCGCTGCGACGGCCACGGCCGCATGCGCAGCATCGAATCGCTGTCGCTGTCGATCATCCGCATCGCCGAAGAGCATGCGATGAAGGACAACACCGGCCAGGTGCTGGTGCAGGCCCCGGTGGAGATCGCGAATTACCTGCTGAACGAGAAGCGCCGCGCGCTGAGCGAGATCGAGAAGCGCCACGACGCGCCGATCGTGATCGTTGCCGACGAGTCGCTGCACACGCCACACTACGAAGTCACCCGCCTCCGCGAGAACGAGCTGGGCGAGGAAACCGCAAAGCCGAGCTACCAGCGTGGCACCCCGCGCAAGCTGGCGACGATCGCGCTGACCAAGGCCAACCTCAACGTCCCGCCGCCGGCCGCCGTCACCAACGTGAAGCCGTCGCGCCCCGCGCCGCTGCGCGAGGAAGCGCCGGCGCCCGCGCCGGTCGCGGCCCCTGCCCCGGCGCCGCAGCCGGCCCCGCAGCCGACCCCGGCGTTCGCGCAGCCGGCCCCGGCACAGAAGCCCGGCGGCCTGATGGGCTGGCTGAAGGGCCTGTTCGGCGGCGAACCCGCGCCGGCGCCCGCCGCGCCGCCGCGTCCGCAGTCCGGCCAGGGTCAGGGCCAGGGGCGCAACGAGCAGCGTCGCGACCGTCACCCGGGCCAGCGCAACGATCGTGACGGCCGTCGCGATGACCGCGGCCAGTCGCAGGGTCAGGGCCAGAAGTCGCAGCGCCGCGATGAGCCGCGTCGCGACGACCAGCGCCAGAACGACGCGCGTCGCGGCCCGCAGGGCCAGCCGCAGCAGGGTCAGGCGCAGAAGCCGCAGAAGCAGGAACAGCAACCTCGCCCGCAGCAGCAGAAGCAGGACCCGAAGCCCCGCCAGGAGCCGCGTCAGGACCAGCCGCGTCAGGAGCGTCAGGATCCGCAGCAGAAGCCGCAACAGACCCCTGCCCAGTCGTCGCAGAAGCCCGCGCAGGGCGACGCGAATGCCCAGCGTGGCCCCGCCCCGCGCCGCGAGGACCGCGCACCTGCCGAAACGCAGAAGCCGCAGGCGCCGGCTGCCGACGTCGCCGCCGCGGCGGCGACCGTCGCAGCCGCCGTCGTCGCACCGGCTGCGGTGCAGACGCCGGCACCGCAGGTCCCGGCGAGCGTGCCGACGCCTGCGCAGGTCGTCGATGCCGATGACGACGGCGAACTCGACGTTGCCGACGGCGCAGTCGGCGCCGAAGCAGGCGAAGGCACCGGCGACAACGCCGGCCGCCGCCGTCGCGGTCGCCGTGGTGGCCGCCGCCGCCGCCGCGGGAATGGCGAAGGTGCTGCCGCCAGCGAGGGCATGGGCGACGACACCGATGCCCTGTCCGCCGTCGACGAACCGCAGGCGACGCTCGATCGCAACCAGCCGGAGTTCGAATTCGACGACCTGCCACAGCCTGCAAAGCCGGCGCCGGTCGCCGTCGAACCCGCGGCGGCGCCCGCCCCGGTCGTCGTCGAGACGCCGGTGTCCACGCCGGTTGCCGAAGCGCACGCCGACGCCGTGCAGGACGCGAGCCCCACGCCGGAACCGGCATCCGCCGAACTGGTCGCGACCGTCGTCACGCCGATCGCCATGGCAGCGGATGCCGTCACGGAAACCGTCCCCGAATCGGCGGTGATCGAGCCCGTGGTCGTCGAACCGGCCGTGATCGAGCAGATCGTCGTCGAGCAGCCTGTCGTCGAGCAGGTCGTGGTCGAACCCGCCATCGTCGAGCCGCCGGCAGTGGAGCAGGCCGTTGCCGAAACGGCCGTGGTCGGGCAGGCCATCGCCACGCCGGTGGCGGTCGAATCGCCTGCAGTCGAGGCGCCCGTCGTCGAGGCGCCCGTTGCCGCAGCGCCGGCCGTCGAAACGACCGCCGTCGAAGCCTCGGCCGAAGACGTGATCGACGCACAGATCGCCGCGCCGCAGTACGGCATCGGCCTGCCGCTGTTCGACGCCCAGCCGGACGCCGATTTGTCCGACCTGATGCGTCGCGACGCGAAGGCCGACGGCGACAAGCCGCAGGCCGGCTGAGCCCGGCTCCTCGCCGCAGGCCGCGACACCGCCTGCGGCGACCGGTGACCCACGACACGGTCCGGCCTGCGCCGGACCGTCGTCGTTTCAGGGCAACGGAAACCCGAGACCGTGCCTGGGGATCACAGCTCCCGCGCGGGGTCGCTCAGGCCGTAGCGCGACGCCATCCGCGCCAGTGCGATGGTGTCCTGGATCTCCAGCTTCTCGAACAGCCGCGACTTGTGGGTGTTCACCGTTTTCGCGCTCAGGCTCAGCCGTTTGGCGATGTCTTCCTGGCGCAGGCCTTGCACCAGCAGCATCGCGACTTCCAGCTCGCGCGGCGACAGCGCATCGAACGGCGAGCCGCTGCCGTCGACGCCCGACAGCGCCAGATGCTGGGCGATGCCGTTGGCGAGATAGCGCTTGCCGCGGGCCACGTCGCGCACCGCGCGCAGCAGTTCACTCGCATCGCCGGCCTTGCCGACGTAGCCGGAAGCCCCGGCCTCGATCAGGCGTCGCGGCATCGGGCCGTCCTCCAGTACCGACACCACCACCACGCGGCAGCCGTAATCGCCTTTCACCAGCCGCTCGGTGATCTCCAGGCCGCTGATGCCGGGCAGGTGCAGGTCGCACAGCACCACGTCCGGCCGCAGCTTGCGGATCAGCGGCAATCCGGTCTCGCCGCTGTCGGCCTCGCCGACCACCTCGATGTCGGTCTCGGCCGACAGCATCAGGCGCATGCCGGTGCGCACCAGCGCATGGTCGTCGAGCAGGAATACGCGAATCGTCATGGCCCTCTCCCCTTCCTTGTCCGTGTCGGGTGCGTGATCCCGATGCGCACAGCGTAGGCAGCCGGCGGCATGCACTCAATCGGCATCCGCCGCGACGGCGTGTCGGAAAATTCCGACCCTGCACAGGCGATGACTTCCGACACCTCTGGCGGTCACGCGGTTCTGCGACGATCGGGGCTTCGCCTTCCGGAACCATTCGATGCGCCCTGCCTTTCGTCGACGCCTGTCCTTGCTCGCGTCGACCGCCACGCACGCGACGACGACCCTGCTGCTCGCGGCGTGCGTGTCCACGCCTGCGCCGATGCCGGTGTCCGTTCCCGACTGGGACGCACAGCTCGCCCACAGTGCCTGGGCGCGCGACGTCGATGCCATGGCCGCGGCGCAGGACAACGCCGCGCGCCGCGCGCATCTCGAACGTCGCCTGCGCGGGCTCGGGCTGACGGTGACGCACCAGCCGTTCAAGGTCGGCGCGTTGGAAGGCGACAACCTCTTCGCCGAAGTCGGCGGGCCGACGGAAGCGCCGCTGCTGCTGCTCGGCGCGCACTCGGACCGCGTGGACGTCGGGCGCGGTGCCACCGACAACGCCACCGGCACCGCGGTGCTGCTGGCGCTGGCCGAACGCTTCCGGCAGCGGCCGCTGGCGCGGCATCGGCTGAAGCTCGCGCTTTGGGACCTGGAGGAACACGGTCTGCTCGGTGCCGAGGCCCATGTCGAGGCCGCCGGCAGCGAACGCCCCGCGCTGTACGTGAACGTCGACGTTTTCGGCTGGGGCGACACGCTGTGGATGCTGGCGCCCGATCCCGCGTCGCCACTGGTCACCGCCAGTCGCGAGGCCGCCACGACGCAAGGTCTCGCCCTGGTCGCCGGCAAGCAGTACCCGCCTTCGGACCACCGCGTGTTCCTCAAGGCCGGCTGGCCGGCGGTGTCGTACACGCTGGCCGATGGCGACGAGATTCCGAACGTCGTCGCGGTGTTCTCCGGCAAACGCTCGATGACCCGGCCGAAGATGCTGCGCGTGATCCACACCGCCGACGACACCGTCGCGCAGATCGACGCCGTGGCCGCGGCGAAGGGTGTCGACGCGATCGAGGCAGCGCTGCGCGCCTGGGACGCGGCAGGCGACTGAAGCGGTCAGGTCGTCGGCGCGTCCGGCAACGACGGGTCCGGCGACGACGATCCAAGCGATGGCAGCGGCTCGCCCGGCTGCCAGCCGCCAGCCGCCAGCGCGTCCAGCAATGCGGCGACCTCGGCCTTCGCGTCGAGGCTGTGCACCGGCAGCACCAGCACGTCGCCCGCGCGCGCCCATGCCAGCGCCTCCCGCGCAGCGTCGGCCTCGCGCAGGCGCACGGGCAGCGCCGATTCGGGCAAGCCGCGACGCAGCAGTTCGTCGCGGATGACCTGCGCCACCTCGCCCGCAACGCGGCCGCGCAGGTAACCGTCGATGTCCTTCACCACGACGAGGTCGGGCGCGTAACGCGCGGCGATCGCAGCGAGATCGCGGATCTGCGCGTCCTCGCGGTTGCCGGCCTGTCCCAGCAGCAGCGCAAGACGCCCCTGCCCGCGCCATGCCTGCGCGATGTCGAGCAGGCCCGCCAACCCGTCCGGGTTGTGGGCGTAGTCGAGGAAGATCTCGAGCCCGGCGAACGACCAGCGCTGCAGCCGTCCCGGGTTGTCGGCGTGATCCCGCCCGAACGTGGCGAGCACATCGCGGATCGTCGCCGCCGGCACGCCGAGCACCGACGCGGCCAGCGACGCGCCGGCCGCATTCGCGACGTTGTAGCGCGCGTGGCCGCCGAGCGTGACCGGCATCGCGGCGATGTCGCCGAGATCGTGCGACGCGGCACCGTCATGCAGCACCAGCCGGCCGTCGCGCACGGTGCAGTGCGGCGTCGATGCGTCGTCGGGCAGCGCGGCCGGATCGACCGCGAACCACGCCCGTCGCGGCGCGGCCTGCGGACCAAGCCGGCGCAGCAGCGGGTCCTCGGCATTGAGCACGAGCCGGCCGCCGCCCTCGCCCGCCACCGCGCGCGCGATCGTCAGCTTCACCGACGCCAGGTCCTCGACCGAATGCACGCCGTATTCGCCGAAATGGTCTTCGCTGATGTTGGTGACGACGGCCACGTCGGCCTTCGCCAGGGCGAGGCCGCGACGCAGCAGCCCGCCGCGCGCGGTTTCGAGCACGGCGGCTTCGACGTCGGTGCGGCGCAGCAACTGGCGCGCGCCGGCCGGGCCGGAATAGTCGCCGGCTTCCAGTCGTTCGATCTGCGCGGTGTCGCCGACGAACAGGCCGTCGGTGCACGAATGCGCGGTGCGCAGGCCGTGCGCGCGCAGCATCGCCGCGATCAGGCGCACGGTCGTGGTCTTGCCGTTGGAGCCGGTGACGAGCGCGGCGGGAATCCGGCCCAGCGTCGGCCACGGCACGACGTCGGGCGTGGCCGGCAGATCGTCGAGTGCGAAGGTAACGCCATGCACGCCGAGACCGAGCGTCAGCGCGTCGTCGTCGAGCAGCGTCGGCACGCCGTGCGCGGCCGCGGCATCGAGCAGCGCGATCACATCGGGCCGCGCTTCGGCGGCGGCGAAATGGCGCAGCGTGTCCATCGCGCGCACTTCGTCGAACGCCGCCGGATGCCCCGGCGCATGGAAACCGGCGTAACCGGCCGCCACGCACCACGCCCACTCGTTGAGTTCGGTCGCGGCGAACAGCAGGTCGGCCGGCGCCGGGAACGCCAGCGTCGCGCCGCTGGCGTGCGCGCGCGCCAGCGCTTCCGCCGGCGGCCAGCACAGCAGCACGCGCATCGCGTTCACGCACGTGCGCCACCTGCGCAGCGCCTCGGGATCCTGCGCGCGCGGACCCAGCGCCTCCATCGCCGCACCGCAGCCGGCGAAGTACGGGTTGGCGCCGGTGAGGCGGCGGGAGTCGTCGAACGGCGGTTCGCTTGCGGGCGACACTTGCGACACGGACACGGTGCTCAGTCGTCGCTCTCCCGCGAGATGAAGATCCCGCGTTCGTCGCGGCTCACGCCTTCCCACTGCTCGGGCGAGAACGCGGGCTCCGCGGCGGCTTCGCCGGTGTCGGCGGGCGCCGCGGCGGCGACCGGCACCTTCTCCGGCGCGCCTTCGGGCTTGAACTTGATCACCTGTTTCCACGAGCGCACCAGCGCGTCGGCGAAGATCAGCAGCACGTCGCCCGGCTGCGCCATGCGCAGGCCGGCGTCGATCGCGTCCTGCTCGTCCGGGATCACGCTGATGCGATCCTCGGGCACGCCGTGTTCGCGCAGCGTCGCGGCGATCAGCTTCGGCACTTCGTCGGGTGCGCGGCCACGCAGGCCGTCGTCGCGACGGCAGATGTAGTGGTCGAAGCCGCCGGCCACGGCCTTCGCGATCTCGCGCAGGTCCTCGTCGCGACGATCGCCCGGACCCGCCACCACCACGAGGCGGCGACCAGTGACGTCGAGGCGCTGCGCAAGGTCGGCCATCGCGGCCACGGCGTGCGCGTTGTGGCCGTAGTCGAAGAGCACCTTGAACGGATGCTCGTTGAACACGTTCATGCGGCCCGGCGCCTGGAAGAACGTGCTGTCGAACGTGCGCAGGCCCTGGCGGATGGCGTCGAGCTTGATGCCCATCGAGAACGCCATCGCCGCGGCGAACATCGCGTTCTGCACGTTGTGCAGCGCCTTGCCTTCCAGCGTCGCGGGGATGAGGTGCGTCCACAGCAGCGGGATATGGCTGCCGCGATCGTACAGCGTGATCATCTGGCCGTTGACGCCGGCCTCCAGCGCGCAGGCGCGGCCACCGGCGCGGATGTGCTCGCGCACGAGGCCGTGCGACGGGTTCATGGTGACGTAGCAGATCACCTTCGCGTCGGTGTAGCCGCCCATCTTCAGCACGTTCGGATCGTCGGCGTTGAGCACCGCGCAGTCCTGCGCGACCTCGACCACGATGCGCTTGACCTCGGCCAGCTGCTCCAGCGTGTCGATGCCCTTCATGCCGAGATGGTCGGACTGCACGTTCAGCACTGCACCGACGTCGACCTTCGACACGCCCATGCCGGCGCGCAACAGACCACCGCGCGCGGTTTCCAGCACCGCGAAATCGATCTGCGGATCGGCCAGCACCATGCGCGCGGACACCGGGCCGGTCATGTCGCCTTCGACCGTGCGCTGGCCGTCGATGTAGACGCCGTCGGTGGACGTCAGGCCGGGCGTGAACCCGGTCATCTTCGCGATGTGCGCCAGCATGCGCGAGGTCGTGGTCTTGCCGTTGGTGCCGGTGATCGCGGCGATCGGCACGCGCGACGGCGCGCCCGCAGGGAACAGCATGTCGATCACCGGGCCGGCGACGTCGCGCGACTTGCCCTCGCTCGGCGCCACGTGCATGCGGAAGCCCGGCGCGGCGTTCACTTCGCAGATGCCGCCGCCGATGGTCTTGTAGCTCTCGGCGATATTGGTGCTGAGGAAGTCCACGCCGCCGACGTCCAGGCCGATCGCCTTGATCGCGCGCACCGCCATCTCGCGGTTGTCGGGATGGATGATGTCGGTCACGTCGGTGGCGGTGCCGCCGGTGGACAGGTTCGCGGTGGAGCGCAGGTAGATGATTCTTCCGGCCTCGGGCACGGTGTCGGCATCCACGCCTTCGCGCGCCATCATCATCTCGGCCTGCGCGTCGAGTTCGATGCGCGTGAGCACCTTCTCGTGGCCCACGCCGCGGCGCGGATCGCGATTCACGATCTCGACCAGTTCGCGGATGGTGTGGGTGCCGTCGCCGACCACATGGCCCGGCGTGCGCTTGGTCGCGGCGACCAGTTCGCCGTTGACGACCAGCAGGCGGTGGTCGTCGCCTTCGAGGTAGGTCTCGACGATGACCGAGCGCGAGATCGCCTGCGCCTTGAGGAAGCCTTCGACCACTTCGGCCTCGTTGGTGAGGCGGATCGAGATGCCGCGGCCGTGGTTGCCGTTGTACGGCTTGGTGACGACCGGATAGCCGATGCGCGCCGCCGCGCGCTTCGCGGCGCCTTCGCTCTGCACCAGTTCCTGGCGCGGCGCGGGCAGGCCCAGCGAGACGAGGATCTTGTTCGTTTCTTCCTTGTCGCTGGCCAGCTCGACCGCGATGTGCGAGGTCTTGCCGGTGACCGTCGCCTGGATGCGCTGCTGGTAGCGGCCGTGGCCGAGCTGCACCAGCGACTGCTCGTTGAGGCGCAGCCACGGGATGTTGCGCTCTTCCGCCGCTTTGACCAGCGACATCGTCGACGGCCCCAGCGCGCGGCGCTGCGCGTAGCGGATGAAGGTGTCGCGCGCTTCCGGCCAGTTCCAGTCGTCGGGCACGGCGTCGGCCGAGCGCAGTTCCGCCGGCACCAGCGAACGCAGGAGCTTCAGCGCGAGTTCGCCGGCCTCGATGCCTTCCTCGCGCTGCGCGTATTCGTAGATCACCGAGTACACGCCCGGGCGGCCGTCGATGCTGCGCGTTTTCCCGAACGTCACGTCCTCGCCGGCCATGTTCTGCAGCTCGATCGCGACGTGCTCCAGCACGTGGCCCAGCCACGTGCCCTCGCCTTCCTTCATGCGCCGGATCAGCCCGCCCGGCGTGCGGTACGAGCAGCCGTGTTCGGCCAGCCCGGGCACCGCTTCGACCAGCGCATCGACGAACGCCGGCCCGAGTCGCCCGGTGGGCCAGTCTTCGAGCCGTTCGAGGTCCAGTTCCAGCCGGATCACCGGGAAATGCGCGTACAGCGACGGGCCGACGAACACCGAACGATCGAGAATGCGCATACCTGGACTGACTCCTGTGCGGTCGATGGGATCGGGCCGCGCGCCTGCACGGACCCGGGACACGCGCGCAACCGTCCCCCGACGGCCGACGTGCCTTGCGGCGGCTATTCCTTCGGCGCCAGCAGGGCGCCCGCGGAGGCCTTGCGCGTGTGCAGGTTGAACGTAGCACCGGCGACGAGGATGTGGAAGGTCAGGCCCAGCAGGCACACCGGCTGGCCCTCGTCGACCTGCGCCATCGACGAGAACTGCAGGCCCGCGGCGTCGACCACGGTCACGCCGCCGCTGCCCAGCACCTCGACGGTGTTGTCGGGCGAGATGAACGCCGCGGTGTCCTCGTCCAGGCCGATGCCCACGGCGAACGGGTTGTAGGCCAGCGACGTCGCCAGCCGACCCAGCCGATCCCGCTGGCGGAAATGCTGGTCGATGATGAAACGGTTGGTCAGCCCCAGGCCCGGCGCCAGCCGCACCATGCCGGCGACCGGCGTCGAGCCTTCCTCGCCGAACGCGATCATGTGCTCGCTGAGGAACGACGCGCCGGCGCTGGTGCCGGCGACGTGCATGCCGCGCGCGTTGGCGATGCGGATCGCCTTGGCCACCGCGGTGCCGCCGAGGTAGGTCGCCAGCCGCAGCTGGTTGCCGCCGGTGAAGAACACGCCGGTCGCGCGCTCGATGCGATCGACGCGGCTCGCTTCCTCGGCATCCCGACGGGTGTCGAAGTCCATGGATTCGACGCTGCGCACGCCGAGGTCGGTGAAGATCTCGACGTAGCGCGGACCGGTGGACAGCAGCTTGCTCGCGGTCGGGATCACCACGATGTCGGCGTCGGCGCCACCGCACAGCTCGACGAAGCGCGCGAGGATCGCGCGATCGTTCTCTTTCTCTTCCGCGCCGCCGATCGGGATGATCCAGCCGCGCTCTTCCCCGTCGGGGACTTTACTGGGGCACATCGAGGTTCCTGGAGTTGCTCAACGAAAAGGGGAAATCACGAAAACACTGTCATCCCGAGCGCAGCGAGGGAGCGGCTTTTCCGTTTGCGCAGTGGAAAGCAGGCCCCTCGCTGCGCTCGGGATGACAACGTCATGGGGACCCGCAGGCGTGACCCGCGGCTCACTCGAACAATCCGCGCCGCACGACCGCACCGTCGCGCACGTGCCACGCGCCCTGCGCCATCACGTCGGCGATGCCGCCGTCGGCATCGAGCACGACGAGGTCGGCGACGCCACCGATAGCAACGATGCCCTTGCCGGCCAGCCGCAGCAGCCGTGCGACATTCGAGGTGAAGGCCGGCAGCACGGCGTCGAGCGCGTGTCCGCGCGCGAGCAGCGTACGCAGCGCCTGCGGCAGCGCGCGCGAAGCGCCGACGTCCATGCGGCAGAGTCGGCCCTCATGGTCGAAGGTCGGCAGACAGCCGCCGGCATCGGAACTGATCGTGATCCGCTCCGGCGGCGCGCCCGCGTCACGGTAGCGCTCCCAGGCGTCCTCGGCCGACCACGCGTCCTCGTCGTCCTCGACCGGGAACGCGGTGACATCCACGGTGCAGCCGCGTCGCGCCAGCGCCAGCGCTTCCTCGAACAGCGCCTTGCGCCGGTTCACGTGGGTCGGATGGAACACGCGCGCCGGCAGTTCGGTCTCGTCCAGCGCACGGCGGACCAAGTCGAGCCCGCGCACGCCGTCGCCGAGATGCAGATGCAGCACGCCGGCCTTGCCGGTCATCAGCCCGGCGACGTGGCATTCGGACGCGATGCGCACGAATTCGTCGAACGTCGGCTGGCTGGAACGATGGTCGCTGATCGCCAGCTCGCCGACGCCCAGCACCGGATCGAGATAGACGATGTCGCCGCGCACGCTGCCGGTCAGCGTCACCGGCGGCACGTGGTAGCCACCGCACCAGCAGTGCGCGCCGAGGCCCTGCTCGCGCAGCGCATGGACCGAGGCCAGCAGCTCGCCCGGACTGCGCGCGAGGTCGTCGGTGCCCAGCACCCCGACCACGGTCGTCACCCCGGCCGCGGTGAACGCCGACAGCGGCACCGGCGGCACCCGCGTCGCGAACCCGCCCTCGCCGCCCCCGCCGGTAACGTGGGCGTGGGCGTCGATCAGCCCGGGAATCAGGCGCTTGCCGCCGAGATCGATGGCTTCCAGACCCGGCAGCGACGGTGCGGCGTCCTCCGCCGCACCGATCCACAGCACCCGCCCAGCCGCGACCAGCACCTGCCGCAAGCCGAGGTCCTCGGGTGCGAAGACATGGGCGTTGCGCAGGAGCGTCGGCGGCGGGAGCGATGCGGCATGGGTCGAGGGCATCCGGCATTTTAGCCGGTCGGGATGGGCGGGCGGCGCCTGGGGGCATCCCGGGCAGCTGATGGCCCAGGCCCGTCAGCCCCCAACCCTGTCATCCCGAGCCGGAGGCGAGGGACCTGCTTGTGGCTTTTGTGCTTTTCGAGCGCGGCGCACGAAGCGACGCCTACCGCACTGATGGTGAATCGTGCTCATCCCGCAGGGGGCTTGTTTCACGGGGAAAGCCCGGAATCCTTTTCCGCGCTGGCGCGCGGGCTACTTTCTTTGTCGCAAAGAAAGTAGCCAAAGAAAACTCCTCAAGTCCAATTCAAATCTGCCGCCGGAAGCGTTCCCGGGATTTTTCGATGAGGCGTCCTGCCTCATCGAAAAACGGCGCACATCGTGTGCGCCGCCCTCCGGGTCTACGATTACGAGATTGATCGGCGCTTCCGCAGTATCGCAGGGACGATTCAATCCTAGCCGATCCAGCAACTTGGCAAGCGCAGCACGAAGAGACTTGCCGGCAATTGCCCCATGAATCAGCTATACCTTGATAGGCCCAAACATTCCGGTGTAAATCAACGACTCCCATATCTTCTTCATGGCCTGGCCAGTCTCTTGACTCACGAAAAGCGAAGATCTCCGACCATGCGGAGAGCCAAGAAAGTAATACCTCATCGACTCCCAAGTTTCGGCCAGCTCAGACCACTCCCAGCATGGAATTTCCTTTTCCAAAAGAAGGGGCATTGCTAAAGAAAGCGGAATCATCCCGCCTTCGGAAAGCGGCTCACTCCAATCACACCTGACCAAGATGGGGCTCGCATCTGGACTATAAAACTGCACATCCAATTTTTCTGCAGTAATAGATGCCACATGATGATGCGGCAGGGAATTTACAGAGTCGATAACGTCCTGCCCATCACCATACGGGCACGTAATGAACCCATGAACAAAAAAGCGAGTGTGATCAAGCCCTCGGTATCCACACTGATAACTAGGCGTTGTCACAGGGTGACGATCATCGTGATTGCGAACCAACGGATGCCAAGTCGGGTAGCTGTCAACCACCGGCCCGAGTGAATCAACGATTTCAATCAAAGCCTGCTTACTTCGTGCTCTTTCAGCCTCACTTGCGTCTTTCGGCCTCGGCACAAGATAGCGTTCAACCTCTTCGTAGCCGGCTCTTGCGGACTCATCAGCTCTGAATGCCATTGCGCTCTCCGCATCTCAGGTTTCAGCACAATACATCAAGCTTAAGCATGAAACAACAAATCTATGCCAATGTTTCAAACTTCATGAAGAACCGACGCCTCTGTGAGAGCCCCCCGCCGAGGTGAGAGCGGGATTCACTCGGGCCATCCATGGCCCTCGCCCTGCGGGCGGCTGCGCCGTGCGCATCGGCAGTCCTGCCGATGCGTCGAACCCGGTGCGTGCGTCCACGCACTGCTCTCCGCCAGACACGCAAAAGCCCCCTTGCGGGGGCCCTTGCGTGTCTGGCGGAGAGAGTGGGATTCGAACCCACGGAAGGTTTGACCCTTCGCCGGTTTTCAAGACCGGTGCCTTAAACCGCTCGGCCATCTCTCCATTGTGTGTCGTGCGACGCGCCTTGCGCGTTTCGCCGGTTTGACCATCGACCTGCGGTCGATGTTCGCTGCGGCCTTCGGCCTCCGCAGTCAAGACGGCTGCCTTGAACCACTCGGCCATCTCTCCGTTGTCTGAAGCCCCTTCCCTGTCATCCCGAACCCGGCTTCATCGGGTGAGGGATCTGCTTGATCGCCGGCGCGGCAGGCGCCCGGGAAAGCAGGTCCCTCGCATGCGCTCGGGATGACATCGGAAGCGGCAGCGAGACGTCGGGGCGACGCGGGCATCGCGCGGACGCGGCCCGCGCCCCCAGCCCTCACGCCGGCTCGGGGATTCTAGCGCTCTTGTCCTTGTCTTTGCCCTTGGCCTTCGCCTGCTCGCAGTCCTGGTCCTTCGGCGGCATGCCGCCGGGGCAGTTGCGGCACTGCAGGCGCGAGGATTCCAGCAGCGGCGGCAGGTGTTCGGCGAGGTGGTCGATGAACATGCGCACCGCCGGCAGCAGGCCGCGGCGGGAGGCGAAGACGGCGTGGCAGATGCCCATCGGCAGGCGCCAGGACGGCAGCACCACTTCCAGTTCGCGGCTGCGCACGGCGTCGGCGCAGATGGTCTCGGGCAGCAGGGTGATGCCGAGGCCCTGCTTGGCCAGCGCCATCAGCATCGGGAAGTCGAAGCCGGCGATGCGCGGCTTGAGTTCGACGCGGCGGATTTCGCCGCCTTCGCCCTGCAGTTCCCAGCGCTGGCGGGCCTCGTCCTCGCTCATGCTCAGCGTGGTGTGGGCGGCGAGATCCTCGGGCTCGCGCGGGCGGCCAGCGCGATCGAGGTAACCCGGGCTGGCGACCAGCAGCTCCTGGATCTGGCCGAAGCTGCGCATCACCAGGCTGCCGTCGTCGTCGAGCTTGGCGCGGACGCGGATCGCGACGTCGAAGCCTTCGTTGATCACGTCCACCCGGCGGTTGCTGACGTGCAACTGCACGCGCACCTTCGGGTAGCGGGCCAGGAAATCCGGCAGCAACTGCGGGATGAGCTGCTGGGCGATGCCGACCGGCACGCTCACGCGGACCAGACCGCGCGGTTCGGCACTGAGGCGGTCGACCACCTCGCGGGCGGCGCCGGCCTCGGCCAGCATCGCCTGCGCGTGGCGGTAGACGCTCTGGCCCACGTCGGTGACGGCGAAACGGCGGGTCGAACGCTGCAGCAGGCGGGCGCCGAGGTCGGTTTCGAGCTGGCTGATGCGGCGGCTGAGGCGCGATTTCGGGATGCCCAGCGCGCGCTCGGCGGCGGCGAACCCGGAGTGTTCGACCACCATCGCGAAGTAGTAGAGATCGTTGAGATCGTTCACGGCGATTCCCCCTGATGAGTTTTCCAGAGATGGAACGATGGATGCGATTGAACCAGCTTTATCGCGCCCATGCAATGCCGAATGCCCCGTTTCGGGCGGAATTCACGACCGGCCGGGGCCGCGGGCGCGGGCTCAGCCGGCGTCGACGAGGGTGCCCTGATGGAAGACGATCACCCAGTCGTCCGGGTCGCGGCGCCAGAGGGTCGTCCGCCGGGTGATCCGCGGGCCCTGGGCCAGGGTGTAGGTCAGCAGGTAGAGGCCGTCGGCCAGCCGCTGGCAGCAGGAGTCGCTCGTTTCCCACGGGTCGTCGTGCGGCGCGGCGTGTCGGGCCACGAGCGTGTCGATCACGAAATCACGTGAATAGCGCCGGCCCGAAGCGCCGACTTCCCAAAAGTCGGGGTCGGTCATGCGCTCGAAGTCGGTGCGCGTGGTGCCGGACTCGGGCCGGTGGAAGATGGGTTCGCGCGCGATCAGCTCCGCTTCGATCGCGCGCAGGTCGGGCGGCGTGACGCGCGCGGGCGCCACGTCTGCCCTGCCAGCGTCGAGCGACGCGGTCAGGCGATCCGCTCGGCGCCGCCCATGTAGCCGCGCAGCGCCTCGGGCACGGTGATCGAGCCGTCGGCGTTCTGGTAGTTCTCCATCACCGCGATCAGCGCGCGGCCGACGGCCACGCCCGACCCGTTGAGGGTGTGCACCAGTTCCGGCTTGCCGGTCGCGGGGTTGCGCCAGCGCGCCTGCATGCGCCGCGCCTGGAAATCGCCGCAGTTCGAGCACGACGAGATCTCGCGATACGTGTCCTGCGACGGCAGCCAGACTTCGAGGTCGTAGGTCTTGCGCGCCGAGAAGCCCATGTCGCCGGTGCACAGCAGCACCTTGCGGTACGGCAGGCCGAGCTTTTCCAGCACGGTTTCGGCGCAGCGGGTCATGCGCTCGTGCTCGGCGTCGCTCTCGTCGGGCTTCGCGATCGACACGAGTTCGACCTTCTCGAACTGGTGCTGGCGGATCATGCCGCGGGTGTCGCGCCCGGCGCTGCCGGCCTCGGCGCGGAAGCACATCGAATGCGCGGTCATGCGCAGCGGCAGGCGCTCGGCGTCGACGATCTCGTCGCGCACGATGTTGGTGAGCGGGACTTCGCTGGTGGGGATGAGGTAACGCTTGCTCGCGCCTTCGCCCTCACCCACGGCGGTCGAGAACAAATCCTCCTCGAACTTCGGCAACTGCCCGGTGCCGCGCATCGAGTCGGCGTTCACCAGCAGCGGGACGTTGGTTTCCTCGTAGCCGTGCTCGTTGGTGTGCAGGTCGAGCATGAATTGCGCCAGCGCGCGGTGCAGGCGGGCCAACTGGCCGCGCAGCACGGTGAAGCGGGCGCCGCTGAGCTTGGCGGCGGTCTCGGCGTCCAGCCAGCCGTGGCGGGCACCGAGTTCGACGTGGTCCTTCACCGCGAAGTCGAAGGTGCGCGGCGTGCCCCAGCGGTGCTGCTCGACGTTGGCGTGCTCGTCGGCGCCGAGCGGCACCGATTCGTGCGGCAGGTTAGGCAGGGTCGCGGCGATGGCGTCGATCGCGGCCTTGATCTCGTCGAGGCGGGCCTCGCTGGCCTTCAGCTCGTCGCCGAAACCGGCGACTTCTAATTTGAATTTCTCGACCAAGGCATCATTGAAATCAACTACATCAAACTGCTCCTCGGCAACGAAGCGCGCCCGGCGAGCCATCAACTGGCCGATTTCCTTGCTCTTCTGATTGCGCTGCTGCTGCAGCTCCTGCGTGCGCACCTGGAGTTGCTTGCGCTCGGATTCGAGCAGCATCAGGCCGGCGACGTCGAGGTCGTAGCCGCGGGTGTCCTTGAGGCGGGCGGCCAGGTCGGCGGGCTGTTGGCGCAGCAGTGCGGGATCGAGCATGGGGAGGCGTGTGGCGGCGTGAGGGAATCGGGATTATCGCCCGAATCCGGGCACGATCCGCGGTTCAGCCGCCGCGCCATGACGCGCCGCGGGCGTGTGCCACAATCGGGCTCCCCCGCGAACGTCCCCTTTCCGCATGTCGACTGCCGGTTCCGTTCCGCCGCAGGGCCCGTCGCCGGGCCGTCGTTTCGGCCTTTCGCGCCGCGCCTGGTGGATCGCCGGCGCCGGCTTCGGCATCGGCCTGTTGCTGTTCTTCCTGCTGTGGCTGGACATGCGCGACAACGGCGATTTCTACCGCGCGCCGGATCATCCCGCGGGCGGCGACGGCCAGGTGTTCGAGCCCCTCCCCGCCCCGCAATCCCGCGGCGGCCAGAGCGCCAGCGGCCTGACCGAAGCCGCCGAAGCCGCACTGCGCAACCCGCGCCCGGCACCGCCCCCGGTGGTATCGCAGGCCCCCGCACCTGCTCCCGCACAGGCGAGCGCCCCGCCGCCCGACGCCCCGCGTCCCGCGCAGGCGCTGGCCCCGGGCGACACGCCGGTGCCGATCTCCCGTCCCGCGCCCAGCTACCCGCCCGACGCCATCCGCAACGGCGAGACCGGCACCGCGGTGGTCCGCATCGAAGTGGGCGCCGACGGCGAACCGGTCGAGGTCAGCCTCGTCACACGTACCGGTTCGCGCAGCCTCGACCGCGCCGCCCTCGCCGCCGCCCGCCGCTGGAAGTTCCGCCCCGCCCAGCGCAACGGCCAGCCCGTGCCGGGCGTCGTCGAGGCACCGATCGCGTTTTCGCTGGAGCGTTGAGGGCATGGACGAGTTCGTCGGACCGCCCTTGATGAAACGCGTGCGCCCGATGCACGAGATGGTCGAAGACTGGGCACAGGAACTGGCGGCTCGGCTCGGGCGCAGTGAACAGGTCATCCGCGAGCGCGGACTCGGTGCCATGGATTTTTCGCCCCTGCGCAGCGTCGAGATCCGGCACGGGGATTTCACCGTTCGCGTCCGCTTCGCCTTTGCCGTGATCCGCCCTGAGCAGGCGGTCGTGGCCGTTTTCTCGGAGCACTGGGGGTACGCCGAATACGGCCTGATGGAAGGGACGGTCGTGGCGCAGATCCATGAAGACATTTACACACACGAGCAGGCCGACGACGACGTCACGCCCGAAGGATGAACGCTTGGGTCACGCCATGCCCGGCCGTCGAAGTCCTGATGCGATGACATTCCGCAAACTGCTCGTCCTCGATCTCGACGAAACGCTGGTCCACACCTCGGAATGGCCGCTGGAGCGACCGGCCGATTTCCGCATCGCGGGTTACCACGTCCACGAACGTCCGCACATGGCGGCGTTCATCGGCTGGGCGCTCGACCATTTCGAGGTCGGTGTCTGGACCTCGTCCGGCCGGCTGTACGCCGAGCCGCTGGTGGCGCGGATCTTCCCGCCGGATCGCCTGTGCTTCCTCTGGTCCGGAAGCCGTTGCACGCTGGCACGCGACTGGGACAGCGGCGAATACCGCGGGCTCAAGTGCCTGAAGAAGGTCAAGCGCCTCGGCTGGCGGCTGGAATCGGTGCTGGCCATCGACGACTCACCGTGGAAGCACGTGCGCAACTACGGGAATCTCGTCACCGTCTCCGAATTCCTCGGCGACCCGGCGGACGACGAACTGCCGCGGCTCGCGGCCTATCTCGACACGCTGCGCGAGGTGCCGAACGTGCGCACGATCGAGAAACGGCGCTGGCGCAAGCGGATCGACGCGGGGCGCGATCCGCTGGCGGCATATCGCAAGCCCGCCGGCGGGTTCGGCGATGCGTAGAGCGGAACTGCGATCAGGCGTCCCGGAGGGCGAAGCCCGCGCCGCGGGCGAGGTCGTCGAAGCCCGGGAACGAGGTCGCGACGTTGGCAATGTCGCCGATCGCGAACGTGCCGTTGCAGCGCTGGCCGGCGATCGCGGACGCCATGGCGATGCGGTGGTCGCCGAGGCTGTCGATGACGACGGGCGTCGCGGGATCGACGGCGAACGCGGGGCCGGTGTCACCGGGGCCGCGGCCGTGGATCGTCGCGCCGTCCTCGACTTCGTCCACGCGCACGCCCAGCGCGCGCAGCGCGGCGGACATCGCGGCGAGGCGGTCGGACTCCTTCACCCGCAGTTCGGCGGCGCCGGAGATGCGGGTCTCGCCTTCGGCGCAGGCCGCGGCGACAAACAGCGCCGGGAATTCGTCGATCATGTCCGGCACGATCGCCTCGGGCACGGCGATGCCGCGCAGCGGCGCGGCGCGGACGCGCAGGTCGGCGACGGCTTCGCCGCCGGCCTTCGTGGCGTTCGCTTCCTCGATGTCCGCGCCCATCATCCGCAGCGCCTGCAGCAGGCCGGTGCGGCGCGGGTTCATGCCGACCGCTTCGAGCGTCAGGTCGGAACCGGGGATCACGCTCGCGGCGACGAGGAAGAACGCCGCCGACGAGAAATCCGCCGGCACGTGCACGTCGGTGGCGCGCAGCGCATGCGCGTTGCCCGCCCCGCCGCGCACTCGCGCGACGCCGGGCTCGTACTCGATCGGCCAGCCGAACGCGGTGAGCATGCGTTCGGTGTAGTCGCGGGTCGGGTGCGGCTCGCGGACGACGGTGTCGCCCTCGGCGTACAGGCCGGCGAGCAGCAGCGCCGACTTCACCTGTGCGCTGGCGACCGGCAGCGTGTAGTCGATGCCGTGCAGCGTGCGCCCCCCGCGGATGCGCAGCGGCGGCAGGCCGCCGGCTTCGCTGTCGATCGTCGCGCCCATCTTCGACAGCGGTTCGATCACGCGGCGCATCGGCCGCTTCGACAGCGAGGCGTCGCCGACGAGCGTGCTGTCGAACGCCTGCCCCGCCAGCACGCCGGCGAGCAGGCGCATGCCGGTGCCGGCGTTGCCGCAATCGAGCGCCTCGGCGCTGGCGCGCAGGCCATGCAGGCCGACGCCGTGGACGATGCGGGACTGCGGCGACGGCGCTTCGATCTTCACGCCCAGGCGCTGGAACACCGCCGCGGTGGCGCGGGTGTCCTCGCCTTCGAGAAAGCCGTCGATGCGCGACACGCCTTCGGCCAGCGAGGCCAGCATGATCGCGCGGTGCGACACCGACTTGTCGCCGGGCACGCGCAGGCGCCCGGTCAGCGGCCGGCCGGGGCCGACGATCCAGTCCTTGCGTTCGCCGCCGCTCATGCCAGCACCTCGTCGAGACCGGCCAGCAGCCGGCGGTTTTCGTCGGCGTCGCCGACGGTGATGCGCAGGCAGTGGCCGAGGCCGTAACCGCCCATCGGCCGCAGCACGATGCCGCGGTCGATCAGCGCGGCGTCGATCGCGGCGACCCGCGCCTCGTCGCCCGGCGCGGCGAACTGCACCAGCAGGAAATTTGTCTGCGACGGGAACACCCGCAGCCCGCGCGCGCGCAGCGCCTCGGCAAGCGCGGCGCGCTGCTCGCGGGTGCGCGCGACCACCCATGCGAGGTGGTCCTCGTCGGCGAGCGCGGCCTCGGCCGCGGCCAGTCCGGGCGTGTTGACGTTGAAGCTTTCGCGCACGCGCTCCATCACCGCGATCAGGCCGGGATGGCCGATCGCATAGCCCACGCGCAGTCCCGCGAGCGCGTAGGCCTTGCTGAAGGTGCGGGCGACGACGAGATTGGGATGCGCGGCGACGAAGCCCAGCGCCGACGCCCACTCCGGCGCGTCGACGAACTCGGCATAGGCCTCGTCGACGACCACGATCACGTCCGCCGGTACTTTCGCGAGGAACGCGGCGAAGGCGTCGGCACCGAACCAGGTGCCGGTGGGGTTGTTCGGATTCGCGAGGTACACCAGACGCGTCGACCGCGTGATCGTCGCGGCGATCGCATCGAGATCGTGGCCACGCGGCATCGCATGGTCGTCGGGATGGCAGGGCGCGATCCGCAGCGGCGCGTCGGCGGCCTGTGCGGCGATCGCGTAGACCGCGAAACCGTACTGCGAGGCGACGACCTCCGCATCGGGACCGGCGAACACCTGCGCGAACTGCATCAGCAGCTCGTGCGAGCCGTTGCCGAGCAGGATCGACGCGGCATCGACGCCATGCTTCGCCGCCAGTGCGCGCTTGAGATCACCGCCCAGCGGATCGGGATAGCGGTAGCTGGCGTGGATCGTGGCGAGCACGGCTTCCTTCGCCTTCGCGCTGGGGCCGTAGGGGTTCTCGTTCGAGCCGAGCTCGACCAGATGCCTTCCCTCGAACCGGCGCCGGAACGCGACAAGATCGTGGCCCGGGTCGTAGGCACGCAGCCGCTGGATGCCGGGGCGGGCGAGCGAGGAGAAGAAGGCTTCGTCGGTCATGGCGGAGAGGGCGTGGCGTCGTTCGAGGGATGCATCACGGGAAAGGAAATCTTGAACCACCGCCATTCCCGCGCAAGCGGGGACCCCAGTGCGGCCGCGATGACGCATGGGTCCTCGCTTTCGCGAGGATGACCGTCGGAGATCGAGCGCTCCGGTTACGGCACCGCCACCGGGTACGAGCCCAGCACGCGCACGTCGCCGGCGTAGCGGTCGATCTCGGCCAGCGCGTCCTTCAGCGGCGATTCCTCGGCATGGCCGGCCACGTCGATGAAGAACGCGTACTGCCACAGCTTGCCGTGCGCGGGACGCGATTCGATGCGGTTCATGCTGATCTCGCGCCGCGCCAGCGGTTCGAGGATGCGGTACAGCGCGCCGGGCTGGTCGCGGATGAAGACCAGCAGCGACGTGCGGTCGTGACCCGAACTCGGGAACGACGCGCGACCGATCACGAGGAACCGCGTGGTGTTGTCGGCGCGGTCCTGGATCGGGCCGGCGACGACCTTCAGGCCGTAGGCATGGCCCGCGTTTTCGCCGGCGATGGCGGCGGCGTCATCCGCGTTGCGCGCGCGGCGCGCGCCCTCGGCGTTGCTGACCACCGCGTGCTTCTCGACCTTCGGCAGGTTCTGCCGCAGCCACGCCTTGCACTGCGCCAGCGACAGCGCGTGCGAGTAGACGCGTTCGATGTCCTCGATGTGCCCGGTGCGCGACAGCAGGTACTGGTTCACCCGCAGCTCGATCTCGCCGCAGATCATCAGCGGCGAGGTCAGGAACAGGTCAAGCGTGGACTGGATGGTACCGGTGCCGGAGTTCTCCACCGGCACCACGCCGAAATCGGCATGGCCGGCGGCGACGTCGTCGAAGACTTCTTCGACCGTGCCGAGCGGCAGCGCCATCGCCGAGTGGCCGAAGTGCTTGTAGACCGCCTGCTGCGAGAACGTGCCCTCGGGGCCGAGGTAGCCGATGCGCAGCGGTTCCTGCTGGGCGAGGCAGGCGGACATGATCTCGCGGTACAGCCGCACCAGCACTTCGTCCGACAGCGGACCTTCGTTGCGGTCGACCACACGGCGCAGCACCTGCGCCTCGCGTTCGGGGCGGTAGTAGTCGACCGCGGCGGCGAGCTTGCCCTTGGCCTTGCCGACCTGGTGCGCCCACAGCGCACGCTCGGCGATCAGAGACTGGATCTCGCGGTCGATGCCGTCGATCTGCGCGCGCACGGCGGCGAGGTCGGGCTTGCCCTGCGCGTCGGTCGGGATGCCGACCGACGCCGGCGACTTCGCGCGGGACGGCTTGCCGGCGGCCACGTCATCCGCGGCAGGCGCCGCCGCTGGTTTCACGACGGGTTTCACGACGGGCGTCGCGGCGGCCTTGGCGGCGGGCTTCCTGCCGGATATGGCGGCGACGTCCTTCGCCGGCTTGCGCGGACGTCGGTCAGCCATGACGTTGCTTGAAGTCCTGCATGAAATCGACCAGCGCCTGCACGCCTTCGACCGGCATGGCGTTGTAGATCGAGGCGCGCATGCCGCCGACGGCGCGGTGGCCCTTCAGCGCCAGCAGGCCGGCGGCCTTGGCTTCGGACAGGAACGGCTTGTCCAGCGCGTCGTCGTGGAGGATGAAGGGCACGTTCATGCGCGAACGCACGGCCGGGTTCACTTCGTTGCGGTAGAAACCGCCGGAGCCGTCGATCGCGTCGTACAGCAGCTTCGACTTGGCGGCGCTGCGGCGGGCGAACTCGGCGACGCCGCCTTCGTCCAGCATCCACTTCACGTTGAGGCCGAGCATGTACCAGTTCCAGGTCGGCGGCGTGTTGAGCATCGACTCGCCCTTGGCGTGCGAGGCGTAGTTGAAGATGTCGGCGCGCGGCTGGCCGGCGCGTTCCAGCAGGTCCTTGCGGATGATCACGACCGTGATGCCGACCGGGCCGAGGTTTTTCTGCGCACCGGCGTAGATCACGCCGTACTTCGAGATGTCGACCGGCTCGGAGGCGATGTTCGAGCTGAAGTCGGCGACCAGCGGCACGTCGCCGACGTCCGGGGTGTCGCGGAATTCGACGCCGTGGATGGTCTCGTTGGCGGTGATGTGGACGTAGGCGGCGTCGGGCGTGAGCTGCCAGGTGTCGCGGGCCGGGATGTCGCGGAAGCCGCCGGCCTCGCTGGTCGCGGCGACGCGCACGTCGACGTAAGGCTTGGCCTGCTTCACCGCGGTCTTGCCCCAGTGGCCGCTGAGGACGTAGTCCACGGCCTGGCCGGGGGCGGCGATGTTGAGCGGGATCAGCGCCTGCTGGGTGGTGGCGCCGCCGCCGAGGAACAGCACGGCGTAGTCGGACGGGATCGACATCAGGGTGCGCAGGTCGGCTTCGGCCTGGGCGGCGACTTCGATGAACTCGGCACCGCGGTGGCTGTGCTCGACGATCGACGCCCCGGAATCGCGCCATTCCAGCATTTCGGCCTGGGCCTGGCGGAGGACGCTTTCGGGCAGGGCGGCGGGACCGGCACTGAAGTTGAACGCGCGCGACATCGGAGTTCCAGAAGGTGTGAGGTGGGCCCCCGAGTATGCCGCAGCGCAGCAACCTTGTGGAACTGAACGGAGGTCGATCCGGCATGTCGACATGCCCGAAACCCGCGAATCCGGCGCAACCGAATGCCCGCTGGCCTCGTCTTATAGTCGAATGTGCCGGTCGGCCCCCTTTCCCGGAGATATCGCATGCCCCTGCCCGCCTCCCTCCGCGACGCCCTGCGCGTCCCCGCCGACGAGATCACCGACGAGTCTGTCTGGCGCGACCGCCGGCGGCTGCTCGGCCTGCTCGCCGCCAGCCCCACCCTCGCCCTGTCCGGTTGCGCCGAGGCCGACCCGCCCCCGCCGCCGAAGACGGCCGCCAACCCGGCGCAGGTCAAGGCCGGTTTCCGCACGTCCGAGGAACTGACCCGCTACGAGGACGCCACCCGCTACAACAACTTCTACGAGTTCGGCACCGGCAAGGGCGACCCCGGCGAGGCGGCCAAGACCCTGCGCACGTCGCCGTGGTCGATCGCGGTGTCCGGCGAATGCGCCAAGCCCGGCCGGCTGGATCTGGCCGAGCTGATCAAGTCCCGCAAGCCGGAGGAACGGGTCTACCGCATGCGCTGCGTCGAAGGCTGGTCGATGGTGCTGCCATGGCTGGGCATCCCGCTGGCGGAGGTGCTGAAGCGGTTCGAGCCGACCTCGAAGGCGAAGTTCGTCGCCTTCACCAGCCTGGCGGACCCGCAACAGATGCCCGGCGTGAACTACCGCTCAATCGACTGGCCGTACCGCGAGGGCCTGCGCATCGACGAAGCCATGCATCCGCTGACCCTGCTCGCCACCGGCCTGTACGGCAAGCCGCTGCCGCAGCAGAACGGCGCGCCGGTGCGGCTGGTGGTCCCGTGGAAGTACGGCTTCAAGGGCATCAAGTCGATCGTCGCCATCCGCTTCGTCGAGAAGATGCCGCCGACCTCCTGGAACATGCTGCAGCCGGACGAATACGGCTTCTTCAGCAACGTCAACCCGAATGTCGACCATCCGCGCTGGAGCCAGAAGACCGAGCGCCGCATCAGCGGCACCGCCAGCAAGCTGTTCGCCGAACGCATCCCGACGCGCCTGTTCAACGGCTACGCGGAACAGGTGGCGGGGATGTACAAAGGCCTCGACCTGAAGAAGTGGTTCTGAAGTCCCCTGTTCGGTAGAGCGGCCTTCAGGCCGCTCCATTCCCTCGAAACAGCGGCAGGCGGAACACATTTCCGCTGCCTTCACACGTTTCCTTCGTTTCAAGCGGCCTCAAGGCCGCTCTACCGAACCCGTTCCCATGCCCAACGCTTCCAAACGCCCCATCGCCGCCAAGACCCTCGTCCACGCCCTCTGCCTGACGCCGCTGGCGATCCTCGGCTGGCAGTTCTGGGCGGTCTTCAAGACCGGCAGCGACGCCCTCGGGGCCGATCCGGTGGCCGAGGTCGAGCACCGTCTGGGGCTGTGGGCGCTGCGGTTCCTGATCCTGGTGCTGGCGATCACGCCGCTGCGGCACCTGACCGGGCAGACCGGGCTGCTGCGGTTCCGGCGGATGCTGGGCCTGTACGCCTTCGCCTACGCCACGCTGCACTTCGCCGCGTACCTGGCGCTGGACCTGCGCGGCTACTGGACGCAGATCTTCGAGGAGATCGCCAAGCGCCCGTACATCACCGTCGGCTTCGCCGCCTGGCTGCTGCTGGTGCCGCTGACGATCACCTCCACCCGCGGCTGGATGCGGCGGCTGGGCCGTCGCTGGGGCCAACTGCACAAGCTGGTCTACGCCATCGGCGTCTTCGCCGTGCTGCACTTCTGGTGGCTGGTGAAGTCCGACATCCGCGAGCCGGCGCTGTACGCCGGACTGCTCGCCATCCTGCTGGGCGCGCGGCTGGTGCGGCGGTTGCGGACGCGGGCGGCGACGCCGTCGCGGTCAGTGGCCGCCCAGCAGCAGTAGCGCAGCGATCACCGCCGCCAGCAGCAGGGCGGCCAGCAGCAGCCACGACAGGTTGCGGTCGCGACGCGGCGGCGGCGCAGGCTCCTGGGCGGGCTCGACCACGACCGTGCTGCGCGCGGGCGTCGCGCCGTGGGCCGCGGGGGCCTCGATCACGAACCGATGGTGCTGGTCGAACACGATCTGGTCGCCCGGCGCCAGCAGCGCGTCGCGCACCGGCATGCCGTTGACCACGCTGCCGTCGCCGCTGCCGAGGTCGCGCAGCACCACCCGGTTGCCGATCATCTCGATGCGGGCGTGACGCTCGGCGAAGGCCGGGTCGTCGATGCGGATGTGGGCGTCTTCGCTGCGCCCGACCAGCCGCGGGGATTCGAGCGTGAAGCTGCGGCCGTGGTGCCGCCCGCCCACGCCGCGCACGACCACCCGGCAGTCGCCCTGGAATTCGCCGGGCACGTGGCGCATCGCATCGGGCAGCTTCTCCACGGGTTTCGACGACACCAGCAGCATTTCCACGCCGTCGAGATAGATCGCATCGCCCAGGCGCAGCATCGCCATGCGCTTCACCGGCCGACCGTTGACGTGGATGCCGCGGGCGCCGTCGGCCACCGTCATCCACACCCCGCGCCGATCGACGAACAGCCGCACCGACGGCGCCTCGTCGTCGCCGACCAGGCCGACCGTGTCACCGATGCGGCCGATGGCGTGCACCCCGGCGCCGAGTGGCATTTCCGGATGGTGGTGCTGGGGGAAACGGAGTTTCAGACCTTCCATGCGGGCGCAATCTAGCATGCTCCACGGGCCTGGGCTCCCGGCGACAACAGTCCGCGGCATGGTTAGACTTCCGCCGATTCGACCCTTCGCACGCCCTCGGGAGCCTTCATGTCCGGCATCGACATCCGTCATTCGCATTCCCTCCCGCACGCCAAGGCGCGCAAGGCCGTGGAGGAAGTCGCGAAGAAACTCGCCGAGCGCTTCGATGTCGAGTACAGCTGGCAGGGCGACGACCTGCACTTCAGCCGCTCCGGCGTGGACGGCAAGATCGCGCTCAAGCCGAAGGAACTGCACGTGACCGCGAAGCTCGGCTTCCTGGTGTCGGCCTTCAAGGGCCCGATCGAGCACGAGATCCAGCGCGTCCTCGACGAACGCTTCAGCTGATCGGCTTCACCTGATCGGGCGAGCCCGGCAATCCCCGCGCCTCAGCGCTTCGCGCGCCGGGTCCGGCGGGCGCCGGGCGGATGCGCGTCCGGCAGCGGCGCGAACGGCTGCGGGGCCCCGGCGAACAACCGGCGCGAGACCTCGCGTTCGCTGCGCTCGATGTCGGCAAGGAAGTCCTCGACGTCGTCCAGCTCGCCGTAGGCGCCGAAGCCGCGTTCCAGGAACGACTGCAGCTCGCCGAAGCCCGCCGCCCGCGCCGGGCCGCGCAGCATCGCCAGCAGGGTCGCGACGCCGCGGGTTCGCAGCGCGTGCCCGAGCCCGACACCGGCGACCACGATCAGGTCGATCTGGTGCGCCCGCAACCGCGGCAACCCCACCTCGCGGTAGGCACGGGCGTAGAGATCGTCGTCCAGCACCTTGCGTCGCGGCGCCAGCCGTTCCAATGCCTCGGCCATGCGCAGGTCGAAGGCATGGCTCAGCGCCCCGAGCTCGACCGCGTCGGCCAGCGTCTCCACCAGGCTCTGCGGCATCAGCCGCAGCATCATCGGCGCGACTCGGGCGATGTCGGCGTCGCGGCGACTGAAATCGCGGTCGCCGTAGAGATCGGTCAGGAAGAATTCCGCCGCCGGCCGCCGCTTCGGGTCGCTCATGAAACCCTCGAAACTCGCCGCCAGCCGCGCCGCCTGCCAGCGCCGCAGCTCGGGCAGCCAGCGCAGCCCGTTGCGCGGCTCGCGCGCGGGATCGTGCAGCGCCTGATGCCAGGCGAGCCGTCGCGTCAGCGCCGCGCCGAGGCTGCGGCGATCGAGCCGGCGTCCTTGGAACGCCTTGCCGGGGGTGACCGTCTTCATCGCCGGGATGATCGGCCGCTTGCCGCGATGCGGCAAGCATCGGCGAGACGGCCCGTGAGGACATGCGCCGAATCAAGGACTTGATCGTGCCCGACACCGGAAACCGCGACGGCCGACTGCGCCCCGCGTTGGCCGAACGACCTTTCGGCTACACTCGACCGGTTCCCTTCGTAGCGTCCGCATGCTCTCACTCCACGCCGCACCGCGACCGGTCCAGTCCGGGCCGAACCGTCGCCGGGCCAAGTCCGCCGCCGTCTCCGCCCCCTCCAACGCCCGCATCGGACTCGCCATCGCCGGCGGCGGGCCGATCGGTGCGATGTACGAGCTGGGCGCGCTGCGCGCCCTCGACGACGCGCTCGACGGCCTCGACCTCACCCGGCTGGACAGCTATGTCGGCGTCAGCAGCGGCGCGTTCCTCGCCGCCGGCCTCGTCAACCGCATGAGCACGACCGAGATGTGCCGGATCTTCATCACCGGCGACAGCGACGACGTGCCGTTCCGCCCGGAACAGTTCCTGCGCCCGGCGGTGTTCGAATACATGCGCCGGGCCTCGGCGCTGCCCCGGCTGGCGTTCGAGTGGTGGAGCAGCCTGCTGTCGCCGCGCGAATCGCGCCTGACCGACCTGATGCTGCGCTTTGGCAGCCTGGTGCCCACCGGGCTGTTCGACAACGCCGAGATCGAACGCTTCCTGCGCGAGGTCTTCTCCCGGCGCGGCCGCAGCAACGATTTCCGCCAGCTCGATCGCGACCTGTTCGTGGTCGCGGTCGATCTCGACAGCGGCGAGGCCGTGCGCTTCGGCGCCGACCCGTGGAAGGACGTCCCGATCTCCCGGGCCGTGCAGGCCAGCGCGGCGCTGCCGGGGCTGTACCCGCCGGTGGAAGTGCGTGGCCGGCACTACGTCGACGGCGCCCTGCGCCGCACCATGCACGCCTCGGTGCTGCTGGACCGCGGCATCGACCTGCTGATCGGCATCAATCCACTGGTGCCGTTCGATTCCACCCAGGTCGATCGCGACACCGGCCCGCGCCCCGCGCAAGGCCCGCACCGCATCTGGCAGGGCGGCCTGCCGGCGGTGATGTCGCAGACGTTCCGCACCCTGCTGCAGTCGCGCATGCAGGTCGGTCTGGCGAAATACGCCCAGCAGTACCCGGGGATCGACCAGTTGATCTTCGAACCGAACGCCAGCAACGGCGAGATGTTCTTCACCAACGCCTTCAGCTTCTCCAACCGCCGCCGTGTGTGCCAACTCGGCTACCGCAACACGCTGCAGGACCTGCGCGATCGCGCGGACACCCTCGGCCCGGTGCTGGCCGCGCATGGCATCCGCCTGCGCCGGGACGTACTGGACGATCGTCATCGCACGGTCCTCAGCGGACTGGGCAGCGCGCCCCCGCGCAGCACCGAGACCACGGCGCGCCTGCGCCGCGCGCTCGACGAAACCGAACACCTGCTGCGCAGCCGGCGCGGCTGATCGCCGCGTCACGCGCCTGCGCCGGCCATCGCCAAGCAGGCATGCTGCACGGCGATCCGATCCGATCGCGTGATCGGATCGCGCTTCGTGTGAATACTCTAGACAACTCCCGCATTCTGCCGCGCAATCGATCACGCGCCCGCTGGGAGGGCATATGGCCAAGTTCAAGAAGACCACCGCGAAGAAGACCAGCTCCAAGGCCAAGGCTGCACCGGCCGGCAACGCCGAACAGTTGTCCAAGACCCTCAGTGAATCCGCCCAGCAGGTGTGGCTGGCCGGCGTCGGCGCGTTCTCGCGCGCGCAGGCCGAAGGCGGCAAGCTGTTCGAGGCGCTGGTGAAGGAAGGCATGGGTCTGGAGCAGACCATGCGCAAGTTCGCCGGCGGCCGCGCCGACGTCGTCCGCGATGCGGTCGAGAGCCGCGTCGGTCAGGCCCGCGAGCGCGCCACCGACACCTGGGACAAACTGGAGAAGGTGTTCGAAGACCGCGTCCAGCGCGCCCTCGTCAAGCTGGGCGTGCCCAGCCGCGAAGACCTCAACGACCTCAGCGCCCGCGTCGAGGCCCTGACCGCCGAGCTGCGTCGCCAGGGCGGCAAGCCGGCCGCCGAGCCGCGCAAGGCAAAGGCTGCGAAGAAGGCCGCCGCTCCGGCCGCTGCCGCCAAGGCCCCGGCCAAGCGCGTGCGCAAGCCCAAGCCGACCACCGCGGAGTGATCGCCGGAAGATGAACCGGAACGCCGGCGGGACGCATTTCCGTCTCCCGCCGGCCGCTTTCCTCTGCTAGGGTACGTAAACGGTTACACCGCACTCTCTCGCGCCGCGGAAGCGACGCCCAAGTTGACGGCTCCGACCGTCTCTTACACCCGCCGACCACTGACGAAGTCCGTAGCTCCCCTCCCCTCACGGCTTCTGGTAGGCGGGTTTCTTTTTGCCCGCGATCCGGGAAGCACGGCGACGGAGGCGACTCGCTCGCGACGCGCCGGGATGGCTCCCCCGAACGACGAAAGGCAGCCTCCCGGCTGCCTTTCGTGTGCCCGGCGCAGACGTTCAGGCCTGCATGCATCGATTCACCAGTGCACGCCGCGCATCAGCGCCGCGAAGGCGATCTGTTCCTGGCTCGGCTGTTCTTCCTTGAGCGCCTTCTTGTCGCCCTTGGCCGCGGCCGAATCCGGGAACAGCTCGAACGCGGTACTCATGATGACCTCGTAGGCCTTCGGCGCCACGGCGTTGAGCAGCGCCGAGAAGATGCCCAGGCGCGTCGCGATCCGGCTGGGCTTCTCGATGACGCCCTTCACCACCAGGTCCGCCGCTTCCTCCGGCGTCAGCGTGGGCACGCTGTCGTACATCTTGGTCGGCGCGATCATCGGCGTCTTCACCAGCGGCATGTTGATGGTGGTGAAGCTGATGCCCTTGCCCGACAGCTCGCCCTGCGCGCAGCGGCTGAAGGCGTCGAGCGCGGCCTTCGAGGCCACGTACGCGGAGAACCGCGGCGAATTGGCCAGCACGCCGATCGAACTGATGTTGATGATGTGGCCCTTGCGGCGCTGGATCATCGTCGGCATGAAGCCCATGATCAGGCGCAGGCAGCCGAAGTAGTTCAGCTGCATCGTGCGCTCGAAATCGTGGAAGCGGTCGTAGCTCAGCTCGATCGAACGGCGGATCGAGCGGCCGGCGTTGTTGATCAGGATGTCGACGTGGCCGTGTTCCTTCAGGACGGTCGCGACCAGCCGGTCGCAGTCGGCCATGTCCGCGAGGTCCGCGGTGTACGCGAAGACCTTGCCGCCCCTGGCCTTCATCTCGTCGCGCGCCTTGAACAGTTCCTCCTCGCCACGCGCCACGATGATCGTGACGGCGCCCGCCTCGGCCACGCGCTGGGCGCTGGCCAGACCGATGCCCGACGAACCGCCGGTGATGACCACCACCTTGTTGCGGACCTTGCCCTTGAGGGTGCGGTCGATGAACAGGTCGGGATCGAGGTGGCGCTCCCAGTAGTCCCACAGGCGCCAGGCGTAGGTGTCGAGGTTCGGCACCGCGATGCCGCTGCCCTTGAGCGCACGCTCGGTCTCGCGGTTGTCGAAACGGGTCGGATAGGTGATGAACTTCATCACCGCTTTCGGGATCTTGAAGTCGCGCAGCAGCATGCCGACGAAACGCTTCACCGGCGGCAGGCTGCCGATGGCGCCGCGCACGCCGCCCGGGATGAAGGCGAACATGCGCGCATCGAGGCGCATGGTCATCTCCGGCGCATGTCCGGCGCGGGCGAAGGTGTTCAGCACCTCGCCGACGCGCATCGGATCGGGATCGACCAGGTGGAAGCAGTGGCCGTCGAGCTTGGGCTTGTGCGCGATGTGGTCCATCGCGTCGACGACGAAGTCCACCGGCACCACGTTGATGCGCCCGCCCTCGACGCCCAGCATCGGCATCCACGGCGGCAGCACCTCGCGCATCTTCTTCAGCAGCGTGAAGAAGTAGTACGGGCCGTCGATCTTGTCCATCTCGCCGGTCTGCGAATGGCCGACCACCATGCCCGGACGGTAGATGCGCCATTTGACGCGCTTCTCCTTGCGCACCAGGCCTTCGGAATCGTGCTTCGTGCGCAGGTAGGGATCGTCCAGGCCCTCGGCCTCCTCGAACATGTCCTCGCGGAAGATGCCGGGATACAGGCCGGCGGCGGCGATCGAACTGGTGTGGTGGAAGCAACCCGCGCCGATGGCCGCGGCAAGATCCAGCGCATTCTGCGTGCCGTCGACGTTGGCCTTTCTCTGGCTCTCTGCGTCGGCGGTCAGGTCGTAGATCGCGGCGAGGTGGAAGAAGTGCTTGATCTTGCCCGACAGCGTGCGGAGCTGGGCCGGGGTCAGGCCGCACTTGGGCGCGGTCATGTCGCCATGCACCGGTACCACGCGCTTGGGATCCCACCCCATCTTCTTCGCGAGCGCGTCGTATTTCTTCTGCGAATCCTTGCGCACCAGCACGTAGATCGTGCCCTTGCGCTTGAGCAGGTTGCCGACCAGGAAACGGCCGACGAACCCGGTGGCACCGGTGACGAAATAACTCATGTCCTCGCCCTCACGAGAATGGTGATCAAATGCAAACGGCCGCGGCGCGACCGGCGACCTAACTTGCCAGACCGGGCGGACGAGGACAATCCGAGACCGCACGGTCGCCTCGGATCACGTCCCGGGACCACCTCGGCCGCCCCGCCCCGAGGGAGGCCCGTTGCGGCCTCCCCCGTTGACCCGCCCTCCGGGCCATGCTGTCATGCCGGCCTGACCGGAGGGGAGCACGCATGTCCGACCTGCAGAACAAATTCGAGCAAGCCGCCAAGGACGTCCAGGGCCTCGCGGAGCGCCCCGACAACGACACCCTGCTGCGCCTGTACGCGCTGTACAAGCAGGGCGCCGAAGGCGACGTCCACGGCGACAAGCCCGGCTTCTTCGATTTCGTCGGTACCGCCAAGTACGAGGCCTGGGCCAAGCTCAAGGGCACCGCGCAGGACGACGCGAAGAAGAAATACATCGACCTCGTCAAGAAGCTGGCCGGCTGACGCGGGCGGCCGTCACCCGACGGCCGGACCGCCCGATCGATGGCGAGACAGACCCGCCAACGCATCCTCGATGCCTCCCTCGCGATGTTCAACGCGCAGGGAGAGCCGAACGTCACCACCAATCACATCGCCGACGAGCTGGAGATCAGCCCGGGCAACCTGTACTACCACTTTCGCAACAAGGACGACATCATCGAGCAGTTGTTCCAGCGCTACGAAGAGCGCATGGACGACGCGCTCGCATCGCCGGGCGGACGGCTGCCGGAGCTCGAGGACATCTGGCTGCAGTTGCACCTCGTGTTCGAGTGCATCTGGGACTACCGCTTCCTGTATCGCGACCTGGTCGAGATCCTCAGTCGCAACCGCCGCCTGCGCCTGCGCTTCGCGCGCATCCTCAAGCGCGCCGACGATCGCGCGCACGGGGTCATGCGCGGGCTGACGCAGGCGGGCATCATGCGCGCATCGGCCGACGAGCTGGACGCGGCCGCGACCAACGTCCTCGTGCTGTCGACGTTCTGGCTCAACTATTCCTCGGCGCGCGGCGACCGCGACGAACAGGTCGCGATCCGCCAGGGCATCGTCCAGGTGATGATGCTGCTGGCCCCGTTCCTGCGCGATGCCGAGCGCGTGCATCTCAACACGCTGATCCGCGCCTACTTCGACTGAGCGCCGGCGAAAGCGCCAAAGTGTGGCGGTTGGCAGGAAAACGTGCCGCCATCAGGCATTAAGGTGCGCGCACAGGGGACACCAAGGAAGAAGGAGGATCCACGTCATGAAACGCGCCAAGATCGCCGCCCTCTGCGCCGGCTTCACGCTGATGGTCGCCGCATCAATCGCCGATGCCTGCACGACGAACACCTGCTACTCGGATTACCTGAAGTGCCGCCGCTCCGGCAGCGTATCGATGGCCGAGTGCTATGCCCGCTACGAAGACTGCCTCGCCGCGCACAACTGCCCGATCCCCTGATCGGACGGGCGCATCGACGATGCCGCACACGAAAAAGGGCGCCTCGCGGCGCCCTTTTTCGTTCGACGATGGAATCCGGGGCTCAGCCCTTGCGCGCGCGGCGCGTGGCGACCGGCTTGCGGGCGGGACGGCGGGACGTCTTCTTCGCAGCGGGCTTGCGGCCGCGACGGGCCGGACGCTTGGCCTTGCCCGGAGCGAACTTCGCGACCAGCGGCGACAGCGCCTCGTCGAGCTTGAGGCCGGCCTGGGCGACGCCGGTTTCGACACGGCTGCGCAGCTCGCCGGCACCTTCGAGCAGACGGGACCGGGTCTGCTCGACCATCGCCTTCGCCTGGCGACGCGCCTGGGCGGCGTTGTCGACCGCCTGCGCTGCCGTGGAGACGGTGGCGCGGCTGGCCATGGAGACGAGACCGAGGCCGGCGAGCCAGAAATGACGCGCATTCGCGCTCGGGACGGTGCGGGTGATCTTCTTGCGTGCCATGGATGTGCTCCGTTGCGGGGGTGCCGGTCGATCCGGCAAGGGACACGATCAGCATGCCCCGCACCCGCAGAGCAAACACACTAGGCAAGTGCACCCCCGCAAGGCACGGGGCTTGCCTCGCCCGATGACTCGCGGGATGCTGAATGCTTCCAACGCGAGGATCCGACACATGGCCAAGTCCGATTGGGCCGCCTTCCCCCACGACGCCAAGGGCTACGCCTACGCCGGCGATGCGCTGAAGAAGGCCTGGCCGAAACTGCACGCCGGCGACTGCGAACCGTTCCCGGACGACAAGCGCGCCGCCGCACTCATCAAGGCCGCCGGCAAGGCCGCGCCGAAGGGGCTGGACGCCGCCGGGCTCGCCGAAGCGCTGCAGGACGCCTGGCGGGCCTTCCATCGCGGCGATTTCAAGGCCGCCTACGACGCCGGCGAAGCGCTGGGCCCGGTCGGCGCATCGGTCGCGACCAAGGCGCTGGGCATCCACGCCACGTACCTCGTCGACGACGACAAGGAAAAGCTCAAGCGCTTCGAGCAGGCCGCGAAGCTGGCCGAGGCCGCGATCAAGGCACTGCCGGACGAGGCGAACAGCCATTATCGGCACGCCTTCGCACTGGGCCGCTACAGCCAGGGCCTGTCGATCACCAAGGCGCTGAAGGAAGGCATCGCCGGCAAGGTCCGCGCCTCGCTCGATACCGCGCTGGAACTGGCGCCCAAGCATGCCGAAGCGCACACCGCGATGGCGCTGTACCACGCCGAGATCATCTCCAAGATCGGCGCGATGATCGGCGGCCTGACCTACGGCGCCAAGGCCGCTGAAGCCGAAAAGCACATCAAGGAAGCGCTGAAGCTGACCCCGGCCTCGCCGATCGCGCTGATGGAATCGGGCAACGTGATGATGCTGCTGCACGGCGACAAGAAGGAAGACGACGCGGCCGCGGCGTACGAGAAGGCCGCCAAGACCAAGCCGCTCGACGCGATGGAAGCCCTGGACGCCGACCACGCCCGCTCCGAAATCGAATGACCGCGCCCCCGCTTGCCCGCGGCGGGCCGGGCCCGTAGAATGGCGGGCCCGAACATCGGGCGGTTAGCTCAGCGGTAGAGCATTGCCTTCACACGGCAAGGGTCGCAGGTTCGAACCCTGCACCGCCCACCAGACAGACGTCGCGCTTCGTGCACGACATGACAAAAGCCCGGCTTCCGCCGGGCTTTTGCTTTTCCGCCTTCCCGATACGGGGATGCGGGCGCCTTCGACACCACCGCACCCGATCGGATGCGGTGGTGTCCCTGGGCATCAGCGCTGGGCCACCGTCCGCGGCTGCGGGTCCTGCGGAGTGCCCTGCTGCTGCGGCGCCTGCTGTTGCTGCGCTTCCTGCGGAGCCGTCTGCTGTTGCGCGCGCGCCGCTTCCGCCATGCGCGAACTCTGGTCGACCGTCTGCGTCGTCGCCTGGGTGTAGTCGACGTACGAGTTCTTCGACGCCGGATTGGTCGGATTGCCCTCCACCGCCACCAGCAGCGACTGCCCGCTCGGCGTATTGGTCCTGGCGACGTGGTCGATCGAGTTCAGCCCGCTCGCCTTTGCATCGGCCGCGACGGCCGCCGCGGCCTTGATCAGTTCGTCCTGCGACTTGAAGCCGCCGCTGGGGCCGAGCTGTTGCAGGTTCGCCATCGCCTGCTCGTACAACCGGTGGTCCGGGTGCTTGGGATCGGCGATCGACGGTTTCTCCGTTTCCACCGAACGCTGCGGCTGGCCGGCATCGGTCGGCGGCTTCTCGGACGAGGACGCCGCTGGTTGCTGCGGATTGGGCGTCTGTTGCGGGGCGGTCTGCTGCGGCTGCTGCGGGTTGGGCGTCTGCTGCGGGGCGGTCTGCTGCGGCTGCTGCGGGTTGGGCGTCTGTTGCAGCGCAGTCTGCTGCGGCGGCGTCTGCGGAGCCGGAGTCTGCTGCTGGTCCGGATGGATGCCCAGCGCGGTCAGGGTGTCCTTGCCGGCCTTGCCGTCCACGGGGTGCAGCCCTTTCTGCTCCTGGTACTGCTTCACCGCCTGCTCGGTCAGGTCACCGAAGTGGCCCGTCGTCGGCAGCGGCTTGCCATTGACCTGGATGCCCGCCGCGTTCAGCGCTTCCTGCAACCGCTTCACGCCGGGGCCATCCTCGCCCTTGATCAACAGCTTGTCGTCGAGGCCGCCGCTCTGGCCATGGGCCGGACTGGGCTGGTTCTTGCCGAAGTTCTGCGGATCGCCGCTGAGTGCGCGATACGCATCGGCCTGGCTCATGCCGGCGGCGACGTTCTTCTGGTACTGCTCGCGCATGGCGTCGAGGCGGGTACCGACCTCGTCGGGCGTGATCGATGCGGAATTGTTGGCGGTGCCGCCGTAATGGCTGGCGCCGCCCTTGCGCGGATCGCCCACGCTCGCCCATTCCAGCGCCGCGGCGTACTGCGCGCGTTCGCGACCTTCGGGGCCGTTGGTCTGGCCGGTGATGTAGGCCTTGATGTCCGGGCGCTTCTCGTCGATCAGGTAGTCCGCGAAGATGCGCTCCTGCAACTGCGGGGTGAACTTGGCGTTCGGATCGATGCCCAGCGTGTTGACCGCACCGGTCATCGTGCTGGGGATCACCTGGTACTTGCCGACCGCGAACAGGCGATCGGGATCGCCGGACGGCAACCCCTGGCGACGCATGACCTCGCCGACGGTCATCTCCGAGAAGTCGATCTTGGCGCCATTCGCGTCACCGGCGCGGCCGCGGTTGTACGAGCCGTAGTCGCCCTCGCCGCGCGCAATGAGGTTGCCCAGCGGATTGTCGGAGCCGTAGTCGTTCGGCCCGCCCGAGATCCGGCCCGGCTGCTGCTGCTGCGGCTGCTGCTGCGGCTGCGGCTGCTGCTGCGGCTGCGGCTGCGGCTGCGGCTGCGGCTGCGGCTGCGGTTGCTGCGGTTGCTGCGGTTGCTGCGGTTGATTCTGCGTCGGCTGCTTCAGTCCGAGTGCCGTGAGCGTTTCATCACCCGCCTTACCGTCGACACCGAGACCATGCTGCGTCTGGTACTTGCGTACCGCTGCCTCGGTCATGTCGCCGTAGTAGCCGGTGGTCGGCAACGGCTGACCCCGGTCATCCCGGATGCCCGCAGCGTTCAACGCTTCCTGCAAATGCTTGACGGCATCGCCCCGTTCACCGTGCTTGAGCACGCCGTCGGCCATCGGATCGGCCGGAGTGGTCTGGCCGGTCGGTCCGGGTGTGTCGGGATACTGCTTCGTGTTGATTCGCTCACTCAGCACATCGCCGAGATAACGCTTGAACTGGGCCGGCTCGACCTCGATGTGCGCATGCACAGCCCCGGGACTCCCCACATCCGACTGACGCACGAGCGGCGCACCATACGGCACGAAGTCACCTTCCTTGTACGGAGAGCTGCCTCGTGCGCCGTGCAGGACCTGACCGACCAACTCGTTGTCCGGCGATCCCAGCGGCTTGCTCCAGATGCTGATGGCATTGGTGCCGTCGTTGCGGAACTGGACATAGCCCTGCACCGGATTGGGCACCATCACGGACTTGTTGCCGCTGGTCGTCTCGAGAATGAGATCCTTCATCACCAGTGGAATGCCATTTTGGTCGCCACGGGTGCGGACAGCCTCCAGTTCGCCATCGACGAACGCCCCGGGACGGTCCACTGCGGCCGGGTTGCCGGCGCGTACGGCCGCTGCATTGGTCTGGGGGTGATGAATCGCAAGCCACTCATAAGCTTGCTCGCCGCTGAAATCGCGCGGTACTTCACGATTGGTGCCGAGATCGATGCGGGGTTCGCGGAGAACGATGCGGTCGTCACTCATGGGATGTCCTCTTTCCTTGGTCCTGGTCTTGGTCTGTGTCGGTTATTCGATCTGCTTCGGCCCTGGATCAGGGCACCACATCGGGATCCGAGGTGAGCTGCCAGCAGTCGTTCCGGCGCTCGAAACGATAGGAAATGCCTTCGACATTGCCGGGAAGCGTGACGTAATAGGCGCCGTTGTCTTCGGGTTTTACGGCGACATCCGCCGGGATCACGCGGCCTTCGAGGTCGGGTTGCGGCTTGAGAATCCACTTGCCATCACGAAAGCGCAGCACGAAAGCGTCGTACTTCGCACCCTCCTCGTACACCATCACCGTATCGTCGCCATCCTCGCCGCCGCCGAGTTCGGCGACCTTCACCACCGGCGCGGTGAACGCCTGCTCGATCTTTGCATCGGAAGCGAAGGCCTTGAGGAACGCATCGAAGTCCTGCGACGGACAGGTCGCGGCCGTCGGGGCGGCGATCGGCGTGACTTCCCACGATTTCACCGCGAGCGACGATTCCTGGCCGGGCGTGTTCCAGCGCTCGTACGGGCCGTAGGTGGTGATGCCCATGCGCTGGCCGGTGGCGGTACTGGCGAAGTACATGTTGCAGTAGCCGTCGCCGCTGCAGCTCTCGACCTCCGGCAGCAAGCCGCAGACCTTGGAGCCATCGCCGGCGTTGTTCCAGCACTCCGGATCGCGCAGCGGCAGCCAGCCGGCGTCGGTCAGGCGCTTGCGCAGCGTCGCGTAGGGCATGCCTTCGCTGAAGCCGGCCTCGATCGACGCCGTGGGCGTCACCGCAGCGGTCGCCAGGACGGCCGCTGCTGCAGGCGTTGCCGCGGCCGTCGTGGCGGCGGCGGGCGCGGCATCGCCCGCCTGTGCGGCGGGCTTGCAGCCGACAAGCAGCAGGCCGGCGCTCAGCAGGGAAACGCTCAGCAGGGAGGGGCGGGAAGTGCGCATGGTCCAGTTCCTCGGATCCGTTGGAAGGGGTGATCGAATGAAGGGAAGTCGGACGCCGGCGTCAGAGGCCGCGTCCTCGCGATTCGGGCGACTGGGCGACGGCCGGGGACTCGGCGACGGCGGGCAGCGCCGCCAACTGCGCGGTCGAACGCTCCAGCGGCTGCGAGACGAGCTGCGCCACGTTGAGCGGGACGGCCTGCTGCGACGGCGCCCCGAGCTCGCCCTGCACGGCGAATACCGTGCCCGGCTGGCCGGGAACGACATGGTCGATGCGCACAAGCCCGGCGGCACGCGCGGCGACCAGCAGCGAACCGGCGGCGCGACCGCGCGCCGCCTCGTCGTCCAGGCCGGGCACCTTCGCCAGCGCGTCGCAGGCGCTGCGGAAACGGCCGTGTTCGGGATGCGCGGGATCGGCGAGCGTGCCCGCCAGTCCCGGCGGCACGGCCGCGGCCGCGCGCGCCTGCGGGTCGAGGGCCATGAGCTTCTCGAGGCCGTCGCCGTTGCGGGTGATGTCGTGCATGCGGTCATAGTTGCTGGCGCCGCTGGCGTCGCGGTAGACGCGTCCGCCGACCATGGCGTCGCGGGCGCTGTTGAAACCGACGATGTGCGCGGCCTTGAGGAAACCGGCGACGCGCGCGGGCTTCTCGTCCTCGGCCAGGAAGCCCTGCTCGCGAGCACGGGCATAGTCGCGCTCGGCATTGATGCGGAAGGCCTGGTCCTGCAGCGCGGGCGAAGCCTTGTAGGCGTCCAGGCTGAGGCCGTTCTTCCAGTTGGCCGGGTCCTGCAGGAACTCGGTCATTGCCCCGGTCCGCGCCCATGCCCATTCCGACCGATGGCCGCTCATGGCCCGGTCGAGCTTGTCCTGATCGAGATAGCCGGCCGCGGCGAGAAAGGCGGCGCCGGCCTTGTAGCGGCCCGTGAAGCCCAGACGATCGACGGCGTCGAGGTCGCCGCCGCGGCTTTCGCTGAGCACGGTCGATGCGACCAGCCTGCGCGTGGTCGCATCGTCGAGTGACGCGATGTTCCCCGCGTCCCAGGTGTCGGCAGTGGCCACTGCCTTCTGTCGAATATCAGCCATCCACCGATCTCCAATGGATATTCAACGGTCGAATTGTTCAGCGCGTCCGGACGGGCCGGGCCACGCAGCGATGTGGTGCATCGACCGGGTCGATGCCGTACCGGGACAGGGCCCTCCGCGTCCGTCGGGCGCCGGTGCATGCACCGGCGGCTCCGGCCGCGTGTCGTCCCCGACGGCACGCCGGCAGGAACGGCCTGTCACGGCCGCGACCGGCAGGCTAGCAAGTCCACCCCCGGCTGGAAAGTCCCCGAGTCCGCGCTGCTAGACTTCCGACCCTCTCCCGCACCGGATTCATGTCCATGAAGAGCGCCGGCATCGCCCTGGTTTCCGCGGCCGGCCTGGTGGTCGGCATCCTGGCGTACGAGGCCCTCAAGCCCTCGCCCCTGTCGGCCCCCGACCCGAGCATGGTCCAGGCCGAGGTCGACCGGCTGGAGACGGAGGCCCGCCAGGCACATCCGGGGATGGCGCCCAGCGATGCCATGAAGGAAGTCGCACTGCGCAAGGCCCGCGAAGCCATGACCCAGGGCGACGCCCGGACCCGCGCGCAGAACGCCGCCGGCATCTTCTTCGGCGCCTACGTCATGAACACCCGCGCCCGCGCCACCTACTGCCGGCAGCGCGGCGTCGACCTCACCCCGTTCACGTCCGCCTTCGCCAGCGTCCATCGCGACGAGCTGGCGCGGACGCAGGCGATCTTCCGGGAAGCCGGCCTGAACCCGGACACCTTCGCCGGCACGCTGGAAGCCCAGTTCGTGCCGATGGTCGAGCAGGACATGCGCGACTTCGCCAACGGCGCCGGCGTGCCGGTCGACAAGGCCTGCACCCTGTTCAACGAGAAGGCGACGCAGATCGCACAGCTGATCAGCGTGCCGCAGGAAGTACGGCAGGCGTTGTTCGCCGCGCGCTGAGCCGCGAAGGGCGATGACGACCTCCCCGACGCCCGCCTCCGTCGCGGACGCGGTCGGTCGTCGCCGCGCCTGGTGGATCGCTGCCGTCGTCGGCACGTTGGCGAGCCTCGGGGCGCCGGTGCTGGCACCGTTCCCGCTGCTGGTGGTGTCGCGACTGCGGGGCTGGCGCCTGCCGGAACGTCTGTCGCCGGCAAGCCGCCTGCTGATCGCGACCGTCGTCGCCGGGCTGCTGCTGGAAACCGGTGCATGGGCGCACAACCTGATGCGCGCGGCGCCGGAGCCGGCGTTGTTCCACCCGCAACTCTTCGCCGACCTGCTGATCGGCTTCGGTTTCTATCTCGGCTGGTGGCTGGCGTGGTGGCTGCTGGCGCGGCGGTTCCGCTTCACGGTCCGCGAGGTGTTCGTCGTCACCGCACTGTATGGCGTGCTGATCGAACAGCAGGGCCGCGTCTTCCTGGCCGGCCTGTCGACACTGCCCGCCGGCGTGCTGCTGTGGCTGTTCGTCGCGCTGGCCTACGGCTCGACCATGGCGCTGGCCTGGACCTGGGCGGGCGATCCATGGCCGCCGCAGCCCGGGGCGCCTCGTCGCCGCCGGAAATATCCGTTGGCCTGGATCGCCCTGTTCGCAGGTTCGACGCTGCTGATCATCCTCTGGAACCTGCCGATCGAAGCCCTGCACCTGCTGCCGCCGAAGCGGCTGCCGATGGCCGAACACCCGTTCTGGTGACGACGGCGACGCGCGCAGCGGTTGCGCGCGGTTCACGGCCCGCGCCGGTTTGCTGCGATCATGCACGGGTTTTTCCCAACGCCGGTCCGCCATGCGCCGCTTCCGCCCCGCTTTCGTCGCCTGTTGTCTCGTCGTGCTCGCCGCCTGCGGCAGCCCCACGCGCCCCACCCCGCCGCCGGCGGTCGTGACCCCGCCGCCCGCGCCGAAGCCGGTGAAGATCCGCATCGGCCTGGCCCTCGGTGGCGGTGCGGCCAAGGGCTTCGCCCACATCGGCGTGATCAAGATGCTCGAAGCCAACGGCTTCAAACCGGAAGTCGTGTCCGGCACCAGCGCCGGCAGCGTGGTCGGAGCGCTCTACGCCAGCGGCATGAACGTGTTCCAGATGCAGGAAAACGCGGTCGCGCTGGACGAGGCCGAGATCCGCGACGTCACGTTGTTCAACGGCGGCCTGATCCAGGGCCAGAAGCTGCAGGACTACGTCAACCGCATGGTCGGCAACCGGCCGTTCGAGAAGCTCGCCCTGCCCTTCGCCGCGGTGTCGACGAAGCTGGAAACCGGCGACCGCATGGTGTTCGCGCGCGGCAACGTCGGCCAGGCGGTGCGCGCCTCGTGCAGCATCCCCGGCGTGTTCGAGCCGGTGCGCATCGGCGATGTGCATTACGTCGACGGCGGCGTGGTCAGCCCGGTGCCGGTGGACGCCGCACGCCAGCTCGGCGCCGACTTCGTCATCGCCGTCGACATTTCCACGAAGACCACCGGCGCGACGCCGAAGAACATGCTCGGCGTGGTCAACCAGTCGATCACGATCATGGGCCAGCGCCTCGGCGCGCAGGAGATGACCCGCGCCGACGTGGTGATCCGGCCGAAGGTCAACGACATCGGCGCCGCCGATTTCGAACAGCGCGGTCGCGCGATCCTCGAAGGCGAGAAGGCCGCGCTGGCGGCGATCCCGCAGATCCGCGCGAAGCTGGCGCAACTGCGTGCCACGCGCCAGCGCGCCGAAGCCGACCGCCTCGCCCGCCAGCGCGCCGCCGAGGAAGCGAAACGACCGAAGTGCGAGAAGCCCGGCATGATCGGCGGCCTGTTCGGGAAGGACGAAACCTGCGTGCCGGCGTCGAATCGCTGACGCTGTGCAGCCCTCGCCACTGAAAGAAGAAGGGCCGGCAATGCCGGCCCTTCTCGCGAGGATCACGGCGGGAGCGAATCAGTGGGTGAAACGCAGTTGTCCAGCGAAGAAGTTCTGCAGGAGATTGCTCGCCTCGCAGCTGCCGGATGCGAAGTCCGCGAAATCCTGCCGCCTACGAAGCAGGTCGCCCAGCCGATGCGGGCCGCCCATTCCCGCGGGATCCGGCTTGAGGAAGGTCGACGGCGCGGACAGGCTGCCCTCGCCGACCAGGAACTTCGACAGCGCGCTGGCATGCCCGGGCATGCGCACGTCGACATGCACGAAGCGGGTGTGATCGCCCGCGAGGTTGTCGCGCGCCTCTCCGCCATGACAACCGTTGCAGGTCGCGAGCGAGAACTTGTGCCGGACCTCCGCCCCCACCGGCCAACCGGCGGGAGGCATCCACACGCGATCGTCGGTCACGTCCGGCGTGACGGTCGCCCCGGCGAGAAACGGCACCACCTCGAATATCCGGGGAGAAAAGCTCGCGGGTACCACGTGCCGATCGCCGAGGATTTCGGCGCGACGCTGCGCCATGAACGCCGCCAGCACGGGATCGCGATCGTATCCGGCATCAGGCGTCTGCGCCGTCGACACGAGTTTCAGCCGGGTGTCTCCCGTCGGGATCACGAACTGGCGCAATTCCCATGGTGCCCCGAGCGCGATCTCGTTGGTGCGGACCTGGTTGATCGCACTGCCGTTGGGCTTCGCCGGAGCGGCATTCGCCACGGTCACGCGATCCGTGATGGCCTGCAAGGCGGCGTTGTATCCCGGCGTTCCGAGCGGTGAGACCGACAGGCCCCGCCATTCGCCAGCGTAATCCTTCACGGCGGAACAGCCACGGATCGGAACACCGTATTCGAAGATCACCGTGAACGGCAGCGCCGAGCACCCCTGCTGCTCCTGGCCGTCGACCACGCCGAACACGAATCGCAGTTCGCCGCCGTTGCCGCCGCCGTAGATCGGATTGCCGCGCAGGTCGAGGCGGTTCACGATGGCCAGCAGCCGGAACGGAGCCCGATCCAGATCGAGGCGACCATCCGGCCGGCGCCGCCAGTGATCCAGCACCCGGCTTTTCATCGCAAGCCGGCTGCGCACGGGATGCGTGTTGACTTCGTGGTACGAAAGCCAGTCTTTCATCCACAGTTCCACGAAATCGTCGACCGTGACACCACTGCGGGGCGTGTTGGCCATGCCGGTCATCAGGGTCTTGAAGGTCCACGCACCATCCGGATTGCCGCGGTTGGCGCAGATGTCGTAGGTCCGGACCGGATCTTCGACCACGCCCAGATCGGTGACGGTCAACATGCGCGCAGGGTCGATGGCGCCTGCAGGCACACCCACCGTTCCCCGCGGAATGCGGAACGCGCTGCCGTTCGCACGGGCCAGGCTGACGATGCCCGGATCGAGCACGTCGAGCCGTTCCTCGCCGACCATGTCGCGCCCGTCGAAACGCGGCGCGACCGGTTCCTTGTACTGCGCCAGGTCTGCGGCACGCGCCTTTTGCTCGGCGACGAACGCATCGAAATCGAAATGGACATCGCCCTCGAAGCGCCGCGGATCCTGCTCGCTCCGCTTGAAGACCGCGGAACGCTGGTCGACTTCGATGTCGAACGTGTCCGGAAGCGTTTCCTCGCCGCCGAACCGCACCGAAAGCCTCGCATTGCGTTCGGGATCCTTCGCCCATTCCATCGGCGTGATCTCGATGTCCTCGGCCGGAGGCATGTCGACGGGCGATGCCGACGTCGCGGCAGCAATCGCGTCGGGCATGGCGCCAGGCTTCGTCTTGGCACCGGCCCTTGCGGACATCCCGGCGGCGTCTGCCGGGACCATGCTCGTCGACGCCGAGCGCCCCGCATCCGTCGGCGCGCACGCCGCAAGGCCGAACGACAGCGCGATCGACGCGATCGCATGTGCCGCCGGGAAAGGCCTGCGGCCTGTCCGTGATGGTTTCCTCATCGTGAATTCCCTCTCCGATTGTGGTGCGGGCTCACGATGCGTCCTGCAAGTGACGCGGGGTCACACCGCCCGCACCGGAAGCGCACCCCGGTCAGCGAACGAGGAACGCTCGATGAAGGGGACAAGCGCCGCCGGTGGGGCGGAACAGTCGTCGATCAGACGCTCGAATCGCGACGTCCGCCGGAGCGACTGCGATCCTGCCGCTTCGGGCCCTGCGACGGCGTCTTCTGCCCGGTGTGCGCATGCGCGTGCGCACCGCGATCGGCGGGCTTGCCGTGACCGCGGTTCCCCGGCTTGCGCGGCGGACGCTGGCCACCCGGTCGCTGGCCCTGCGGACGCGGTGCGCCGCTGCGCGGGGCGCCCGGCGCGTTGGCGTCGAGACGGATCGGACGACTCGGCTCGAAGCCATCGACCGGCTCCAGCGCGATGTCCGCCTTCAGCAGGCGCTGGATCTGGCGCAGCAGCGGCGCTTCGTCCGGCGACACCAGCGAGATCGCTTCGCCCTGCGCGCCGTTGCGGCCGGTGCGGCCGATGCGGTGCACGTAGTCTTCGGCGACCATCGGCAGGTCGTGGTTGATGACCAGCGGCAGGTTCGGGATGTCGAGGCCGCGGGCGGCCACGTCGGTGGCGACCAGGATGCGCGCCTTGCCGGACTTGAACTGGTTCAGCGCCTTCTGCCGCGCGGCCTGGCTCTTGTTGCCGTGGATCGCCAGCGCCGGCAGGCCGGCGGCTTCCAGCTGCTCCGCCAGACGGTTGCAGCCGTGCTTGGTCTTGCCGAACACCAGCACCTGTTCGGTGTGGCGCGCGGTGAGGATGTCGATCAGCAGGTCACGCTTGCGCGAGCCGTCGACCGGATGCGCACGATGCGCGATCGTCGCCGCCACCGCGTTCTGCGCGGCGACCTGCACCTGCTTGGGATCGCGCATGAATTCCAGCGCGAGCTGCTTGATGCGCGGCTCGAACGTGGCCGAGAACAGCAGCGTCTGCCGCTCGGCCGGCACGCGGGCGAGGATGCGCTTCATCGCCGGCAGGAAGCCCATGTCGAGCATGCGGTCGGCTTCGTCGAGGATCAGCACTTCGACCGCGTCGAGCTTGGCGCTGCCCTGCTGCATGTGGTCGATCAGGCGACCCGGCGTGGCGACGAGGATGTCGACGCCACGGCGCAGGTTGTCGACCTGCGGGCCCATGCCGGCGCCGCCGAAGATCGTGGTGACGTTGAGGCGGGCGTACTTGCCGTAGGCGCGCAGGCTGTCGGCGACCTGCACCGCGAGCTCGCGGGTGGGCACCAGGATCAGCGCGCGCGGCTTGCGCGGGCCGGTGGCGGGCTTGGCGCCGGCGGTCAGGCGCTGCAGCAGCGGCAGGCCGAACGCGGCGGTCTTGCCGGTGCCGGTCTGGGCACCTCCGAGGACGTCCTCGCCGGCCAGCACCAGCGGGATGGCTTCGGCCTGGATGGGGGTGGGCACGGTGTAGCCGGTATCAGCCAACGCGCGCAGCAGCGCGGGCGCGAGCCCGAGCGTTTCGAAAGTCATGATGATGCTCCGGGCATCCACGAGGGGATGCGTCTGTCACTCGGAGCTTTCCGACCGCGCTGCGAGCAGGAGAAAACGACGCGCCGGACGGCGGATCGTGTTCGCGCAACGAAAGACGTGCGGAGCGCGCTGGTTCGGCAGGCGCGGAAGGCGGTGCCGGAAGGACAGCGGCGACGAGGGAAAACGGACCCGCCGTACGCGAAACGGGGCCGATGCTACGCGAAAACCGCAGGTTCCGCCAGCAACTGCCTGTCCGGACTGCGGTTTTCTGAACGGCCTGCCTCGGCGGGCATGCCCCGGGGCGGGATCAGACGTCGAGTTCCAGCCCCGGCCGCGCCAGCGTGGCGGTGATGCCGAACTTCTCGCCGATCTCGCCGGCCAGCGCCTCGCGGGCCTTGTCCTCGCCGTGCACCAGCGCCAGCGGCGGATGGCCGGCGAACTGGCCGTACCACTCGATCAGCCCGTGCTGGTCGGTGTGCGCCGACAGCCCGCCGACGGTGTGGCGCTTGGCGCTCACGCGCACGTCATGGCCGTGGATGCGCACCCACGGCGCGCCGTCGACGATGCGCCGGCCCAGCGTGCCTTCGGCCTGGTAGCCGACGAACACGATGTGGGTCTGCTTGCGGTGCAGGCGGTGCTTCATGTGGTGCAGGATGCGGCCGGCGTTGGCCATGCCCGAACCGGCGATCACGATCAGGCCGCGCTCGATCCGGTTGATCGCCATCGATTCGTCGACGGTCTCGGTGATGCGCAGGTTCGGCAGCCGGAACGGGTTCGGGCGCGAGCGCCAGATCGCCTGCGCATCGGCATCGAACAGGTCTTGGTGGCGGTCGTAGACGTCGACCACCTTCGACGCCATCGGGCTGTCGAGGAAGATCTGCCAGCGCGACAGCTTCCAGTCGTCCCAGTGGCGGGCGAACCAGTACAGCAGCTCCTGGCTGCGGCCGACGGCGAAGGCCGGGATCAGCACCGCCCCGCCCTGGCGCCAGGCGTCGTCGAGGATCTCGCCCAGTTCCTGGATGGTCTCGGCGCGATCGCGATGCAGGCGGTCGCCGTAGGTCGACTCCATCAGCACCAGGTCGGCGCGGTCGATCACCGCCGGGTCGCGCAGGATCGGCGTGCCCCTGGGGCCGAGGTCGCCCGAGAACACCAGCTTGCGGTCGTCGGCCCACAGCTCGACGCTGCTCGACCCGAGGATGTGGCCGGCGTCGCGGAAGGTCATCTCGACGCCGGGAAAGAGTTCGCTGCGGGCGTCGTACGGCAGCGGCCGGAGCTGGCGCAGCGCGTCGCGGACGTCGTCGCGGGTGTACAGCGGCACGGCCTCGGGCTGGCCACGACGGCGATCGCGGTTGGCGCGCGCCGCCTCGCTCTCGGCGATGCCGGCGGCGTCCAGCAGCATGATCGGCATCAGGTCGGCCGTGGCCTGCTGGGCGAAGATCGGCCCGCGGAAACCACGCTGCACCAACAGCGGCAGGCGCCCGATGTGGTCGATGTGCGCGTGGCTGACGATCAGCGCATCGAGTTCCGAGGGCTCGAACGGGAACGGACCGGCGTTGCGGGCCTCGGCCTCGGGGCTGCCCTGGATCATCCCGCAGTCGAGCAGCAGGCGCTTGCCGGCTGCTTCGACCAGATGCAACGAACCGGTGACTTCACCGGCAGCGCCTTGGAAGGTGACACGCATGGTTCGAGGCTCTCGATCGGATGCGCACACCATCGCGCAAGACGGGCGCTGGAACAAGGGGAAGGCCCGCTCGTGCGGGCCCGCCGATGCAACCGTAGCGCAGTCGCGGTCGCGGTCGGCTGCGCTGCCCGGATGGGTGTGAAGGCCGCCCACGGAAATCTGGGGGATAAATGCATCACTCCATTCCGGGGGCTCGCAGTTACTCGCTTACCAGATCGACTCGTTAGCGACCGGGAATTCTGCAACAACGAACAGCCGCAGTCCCATCGCCTATGTATGCACTTTGCGTTCCAGCAAACTTGCATCTGTAGTAATTCTGTCCCAACTGCGAGTGCGCGACCGCCAAATTTATGGTCGCGCCGTCGCAAGCCCCTCCAACAGCGGAATATCCAACCGGGCACGTGGGGCTGTCTACCGTCGTAGCGAAATATCCACCGAATCTAACAGGATCGGAGGCGAGCGAAATACACTCCAACGCCGTCGCCTCCGGCTCCCGGAAATACCCCACGATATCCGCCACCAGATGCGTCTGCGCAAAGCTGTAAACGCTGAACTCGTAAGTCGCCGCGCTCTGATCCAGACGCACGATCGCCAAACCATTGCGGATGTCGCCAGCGACATAATTCAGCGTCGCCGCCGTCGGCTGACTGGCCAGATACGGAAAGGCGGTGACGTAGCCAGCCGCATTCGGGCTGACCACCGTGATGTTCAGCGCCGCGGCCGCGAACGAGCCCTTGTCGCCGACGTTGCAGTTGCTGGTGTCGCCGCCCTGCGGCGCGAAGCGGATCACATCGGTGATATCGAAATCGCGGAAACTTCCTGCGGGGATGGGCCCGCCGACGATACGGGTATCGAGAATCCGGCACGGCGTGACCGGCACGTAGACCAGATCCTGTCCCGGATCGCCGAGGGCCTTGCCGCCCGGCATCGATCGCGTCGGCGCGACACCCGCCGGCGAAGACGTCGCCAGCAACGCGTCGTTCATCGCCGCGAACCCTTTCGCTTCCGCCGCGGCACGCAGCGCCGGCAGCGATGCACGCGCGAACACTGGCCCCATCGAGTCGGCCCATCGGCGCGGATCGACGCGGTAGGCCTCCTGCACGTGGCCGCCCCATTTCGCGACGATCCGGTACACCCGCTGCGCGCGCTCCGAACGCGGCGCCCCCTGACGGTCCACCCGCGCCGGATCCTGCGCCCACGCGGGCGCGGCGAATGCGCAGGCCAGCGACAGCGCGACGACGAACCGGCGGACGGACTTCGAACGTTCCCCTTGCATACAGACCTCCTGTCCAGATCGAGTGAGGTCCACGGGATGCGTCCCTGCATCGTGCGCGGACGTCGCATCGGCGGATGCCACCGACGCGGCCGACCGGAAGGGCGGGATGCCGATCCGGCAGACGACACTTCCGTGTGCAGCCCCGCGCTCGGACCGGGACCAGGAGTCCCGCGGGCGTCCATCGAGACTAGTCGCGCTTTTCCTCTCACGGAAATTCCTTTTCGGCATCATGTCGGGACGTGATTCGTCGATTCGATCGTGAAATCGACCGCAATGAATCAAGTGAATCGAACCGCCCGGCCGCGCCGAGACGGAGACACGATCCAGGCAAAAAGAAAGGCCCGCTTGCGCGGGCCTTTCGGGGGCATGCCGGGTGAAACGCGAAAGCGTTACGGGCGACCCGGCGTCCGGCAGCAACGGCCGTAGGCGACGCCTTCGTTGGCGGCGGTGCCCTGGTTGGCGAAGGCGCAGAACTGTTGCTCCGAGTCGGACAGCATGCGGGTAGTGATCACGCGGCCGCCGAAGTCGCTCATGCTGCAACCGCCACCGGTCATCACGTAGCCGGACGGGCAGGTCGGCGAGAGTACGGTGCCGACGGAGCCGGCGTTGATGATCGAGGGAAGCGAGCTGACTTCCATGCAGTCCAGCGCCGTCGCCTGCGGGTGGATGTAGTAGCCGACGAGATCGGCGACCAGGTGCGTGTCCGCGTACGAAAAGACGCTGAGGTCCTGGCTGGCGTCGTCCTGGTTGAGCTTGACCACCGCGAGGTTGCCGCGGATGTCGCCGGCGGTGTAGTTCACCGTCGCCGCCAGCGGCTTGGTGGTGCCGAACGGGTACGCGGTGACGTAGCCGGCCGCGGTCGGCGTGACCACGGTGAAGTTGATGACCGCCGCCGCGAACGGGCCGGCCGTGCCGACGCCGCAGTCGGTGGTGTCACCGCCCTGGGTGGCGTAGTTGGTGGTCTCGGATACGTCGAAGCTGCGGGTGCCGTTGGCCGGGATCACGCCGCCGGCGAGGCGGGTGTCGATGATGCGGCAGGGCGTGACCGGCACGAACACCAGGTCGTTGGCGATTTCGCCCAGCGCCTTGGTCGGGCGGCGCAGCGTGCCCTTGTTGACTGCGGCGATGAGGTTGCCCGAGGCCGTGCGGCCACGGCTGTCGACGAGGAAGGCGTTGTTCATGGCTTCGAAGGTCGGGGCCTTGGCCGCCACGCCGAGGCTGCCGAGCGAGGCCTTGGCGAAGATCGGGCCCATGTCGGAGGCCCACTCGTGGACGTCGGCGCCATAGACGCGTTGGACGTGGACACCCCACTTCAGCACGATCTGGCGAACGAGCTCGCCTCGCGGGGTGCGGGGCTTGCCGGCGGCATCGGCGGCGCCGGAGAACAGGACAGACAGGACGCAGGCCAGGGCGGCCGCGACGATAGGACGGAACTTCACGGTGAGCGTCTCCACAGGGAGGGATGGCCGCCCGTCCCCCCGGGCGGCATGGGGCCGCCTATGGTGCCCGATCTGGATGACGGGCGTCATACATTCCAATGCCCTCCGTCACAGCCCGCCTCTCCGGGGCAGCGTCTGGCCCACACACGACACGGGCCCGCCAAGGCGGGCCCGCGTTCCGGTCGACCGAGAAGCCGGGCCGGGTCAGTTGATGCGCGCCCGGCAGCAGGTGCGCGAGGCGCGCAGCTGGGCGGTCCCCGTCGAGTTGTTCTGCGCCGAGCAGGTGCCGTCGGAGAAGTAGACGAATGGCATCTGCCAGGTCGAGGACTCGCAGTTGGTCGAGGTCTGGGTGTAGCTCGCCGGGCAAGCCGGGGCGACGGTGTTCTTGGTCGAGCCGGCGGCGACGCTGTCGATCTGATCGCCGGAGTTGACGCACTCGAACACCAGCGCCCCCGGATTGCGGTAGTAGCCCACGATGTCGGCGACCAGATGGGTCTGGGCGAAGGTATAGACGCTCAGTTCCGAAGCGGCCGCGCCCTGGTCCAGCTTCACCACCGCGAAGTTGCCGCGGATGTCGCCGGCGGTGTAGTTGACGGTGGCCGCCAGCGGTTGGGTGGCGCCGAACGGGAAGGCGGTGATGTAGCCGGCGGCGCTCGGGGTGACCACAGTGAAATTGATCGCCGCCGCCGCGAACGAGCCGGCACTGCCCGCGCCGTTGCAATCGCTGGCATCGCCCCCCTGGGCGGCGTAGGTCGCCGCCGCGGTCACGTCGAAACTGCGGACGGTATTGGCCGCAATGGCGCCGCCGGCCACGCGGGTGTCGATGATCCGGCAAGGCGTGATCGGCACGAAGATCAGGTCCTTGTCGGCGTCGCCGAACACCTTGGCGGCGGCGGTCGGCAGCATCTTGGACACGCCGGCCGGGACAGCACCCGGCGTGCCGGCCTGAGCCAGCAGTTCATTGTTCATCTGGTCGAAGGTGCGTGCGTCCGCGGCACGGCGCAGCGCGTCGATCGAGACCTTGCCGAAGACGGGGACCATGCTGCTCGCCCACTTGCCGACGTCGGCGCGGTAGGCCTCCTGCACGTGCCCGCCCCACTTGAGCACGATCCGGCGCACCAGTTCGCCACGCTCGGTGCGGGCATTGTTTCCTGCGGCGAAGGCGTCCTGGCCGACGATGAGCGCGGGGAAGGCGAGCGCGAGGCAGGCGGCGAACAGATGCGATGTTTTCACGGGACTTTCCTCTGGACAGGATGGCGGCGGCGGGATGGAACGCGGCGACGGTCGGACGCGGTGGCGCCTGTCCTCTTCAACGCAGATCCCATCAAGGACGGGACAGTTGCCATGACCTTCGACACCGGACCGGAGGCGATGCCGGCGCTAGAGTCGCGGCACCACGCCCCGACCGGGGCGACCCCTCGCATGCCCGCCCGGGCCGGAGACTCCGTGAACGCTCGTCAATCCGCTTCCACCCCACCCCGCCTGCTCCTGCTTTCGGCCGCGGTCGCGGTCGCCGTCTCCGGCATCGCCCTGTTCGGCGCGGACACCGCGCAGGCGGCCAAGGCCGCCCAGGCCGCGGCGCCGGCGCTCGATACGTCCAAGCTGCCGCCGTACAACCAGTTCAAGGCGGCCGACGTCGACGCAGCGAAGAACGTCTGCAACGACTTCGGCGGCTACGTCAACGGCAAGTGGCTGTCCTCGAACCCGATCCCCGGCGACCGCACCTCGTGGGGTGCCTTCGAGATGCTGGCCGAGCGCTCGCTGGCCGTGCAGCACCAGTTGGTCGAACGCGCCGCGGCCGATCGCAACGCCGGCGGCGTCGAGAAGATGATCGGCGACTTCTGGGCCACGGGCATGGACGAGGCGAAGATCAACGCCCAAGGCATCACCCCGCTGAAGAACCACCTGGCGGCCATCGACTCGCTGACCGACAGCGCCTCGGTCGCCGAGTACCTGCGCACCAGCGCAGCCAAGGGCGAGAACATCCTCTTCGGCTTCGGCCCCAGCCCGGACTTCAAGGACTCTTCGGTCAACATCGCCTACGCCTTCCAGGGCGGCCTGGGCCTGCCCGACAAGGCCTACTACTTCGACGCGGACAAGAAGGACAAGCTCGAGGCCTACGAGAAGCACGTCGCCAAGGTGCTGGAACTCTCGGGCATCCCCGCCGCCGACGCCGCGAAGCAGGCGAAGGACGTGGTCGCGTTCGAAACCCGCCTGGCCAACGTGTCGAAGTCCAGCGAAGAGCTCTCGCGCGACGCCGAGCTGTCGTACAACCCGGTGACCCCGGCCGAGGCCGACAAGCTGACGCCGAACTTCCCGTGGACGAAGTTCTTCGAGTCGCAGGGCGTCGCGGTGCCGAAGATGTTCTCGCTGGCGATTCCCGCCTTCCACCAGGAAGTCGGCAAGATGCTGGGCGACACGCCCGTCGCCACCTGGAAGAGCTACCTGCGCTTCCACACCGTCGACGGCGCCTCGCCGTTCCTCAGCGCGCCGTTCGTGCAGGAGAACTTCGACTTCTACAGCCGCGCCATGCGCGGGCAGAAGGAGATGAAGCCGCGCTGGAAGCGCGTGCTGGGCACCATCGAAGGCGAGGCCGGCGAAGCGCTGGGCCAGCTCTACGTGAAGGTCGCCTTCCCGGCCGAATCCAAGGTGCGGATGGAGCAGCTCGTGCAGAACCTGCGCGACGCGCTCAAGGTCCGTCTGGAGCAGCTGTCGTGGATGAGCCCGGAGACCAAGAAGAAGGCGCTGGAGAAGTGGGCGTCGTTCACGCCGAAGATCGGCTATCCGGACAAGTGGCGCGACTGGTCGGGCCTGAAGACCTCGCGCACCAGCTACCTCGACAACATCCTGGCCGGCAATGCCTTCAACTACCGCTTCGAGCTGTCGAAGATCGGCCAGCCGGTGGACAAGACCGAGTGGGGCATGAGCCCGCAGACGGTCAACGCCTACTACAACCCGCAGCAGAACGAGATCGTGTTCCCGGCGGCGATCCTGCAGCCGCCGTTCTTCGACCCCAAGGCCGACGATCCGATCAACTACGGCGGCATCGGCGCGGTGATCGGCCACGAAATGATCCACGGCTACGACGACCAGGGCAGCCGCTTCGGGCCCACCGGCAACTTCGAGAACTGGTGGACCGATGCCGACGCCAAGGGCTTCTCGGCGCTCACCGACAAGCTGATCGCGCAGTTCGACGGCTACGAGGCGGCGCCGGGCAAGCACGTCAACGGCAAGCTGACGCTGGGCGAGAACATCGCCGACCTCGGCGGCATCAACGTCGCCTTCGACGCGATGCACCATGCCACCGCCGGCAAGGCCGACCCGATGATCGACGGCCTGACCCGCGACCAGCGCTTCTTCCTGAACTTCGGCACCGTGTGGCGCCGCAACTTCACGCCGAAGGAACTGGAAGTGCGCCTGGTCACCGATCCGCACGCGCCGGCGAACTTCCGCGCGATCGGTGCCCCGTCGAACATGCCCGCCTTCGCCAACGCCTTCCAGTGCAAGGCCGGCGATGCGATGGTCCGCGACGGCGACAAGCGCATCCAGATCTGGTGATGGCCTGATCTGGTGAGGCCATGATCTCGCAATGGTCTGACCTGCTGATGGTTTGATCGGGACGCCGCCCCCGGCGTCCCGCAAGACCCGCACGGGCCCGGAGCGATCCGGGCCCGTCGCGTGTCCGGCTGCATCCGGTCCGGGCCGCCCTGCGTATCGTCGGCATGCGCCTTTCCCCTCAGCCCCGGCCGATGCCGTGCCCGATGCGACCGCCGGGTCGCAGGATGCACGGCCGCTTGATCCGGCACGCGCCGCCGCCGAACATGGCGCACCGCCCTCCTCCTTCGCCCCGGGAACCCGGAATGCCCGAACTGCGCGCCACCCCGGACGACGGTCCACGACTCGACGCCCTGCTGCTGGCGGTCGCCGCCGGCGAGCGCCATGCCTTCGAGGCCCTGTACCGCGCGGCGTCGCCGCGGCTGTTCGCGATCTGCCTGCGCCTGCTGTCCGACCGCGCCGAGGCCGAGGACGTGCTGCAGGAAGTCTTCGTCTCGATCTGGCACAAGGCCGCGCAGTTCGACCCCGCCCGCGCCAGCGCACCCGCCTGGCTGGCGACGGTCGCGCGCAATCGCGCGATCGACCGACTGCGCGCGCAGCCGGCGCGCGGCGCGCTGGCCCCGATCGAGTTCGCCGACGACATCGCCGACGCCGGCGCCACGCCACTGCAGTCGGCCACCGCCGCGGACGACCGCGCCCGGCTCGACGCCTGCCTCGGCCAGCTCGAACCGCGCCGCCGGACGCTGATCCGCACCGCGTTCTTCGAAGGCGCCACCTACGAGGAACTGGCGGAACGCATCGCCTCGCCGCTGGGCTCGGTGAAGAGCTGGATCCGCCGCGGCCTGCTGCAACTGCGGGAGTGCCTGGACGCATGAACATCCGCGACCTGCACGACCAGGATTTCGAGGGCCGCGAGCCGCCGTCGGCCGACCTGCTCGCCGGCGAGTACGTGATCGGCGTGCTCGACGCCGAACAGCGCCGCGAGGTGGAAGCACGCATCGAACGCGATCCCGGCTTCGCGCGGCTGGTCGCCGAATGGGAGCGCCGGCTCGCGCCGCTGCTGGACGATCTGGCGCCGGTCGAGGTGCCCGCGCACCTGTGGCCGCGGGTGCGCACCCGCCTGGGCTGGGCGGCCGTCGGCGACGACAGCGCCCGCCCCGCCGCGCCGAGCGGACTGTGGCAGAACGTCGGCTTCTGGCGCGCCGCCGCCGGGCTTGCCGCCGCCGCGGCCCTGCTCGCGATCGTCGCGGGCCCGATGGACCTGTTCGGCCCGCGCGGCCCCGGCCCGGTCGCGGTCACGCCGCCCGTCGAGCGTCCGCCGGTCGAAGACCCGAGCGCGCCCAAGCCGGTCACCACCCTCGCCCACGACGACGGCAGCCCCGGCTGGCTGGCGTCGGTCGACGCCCGCGCCGGCACGGTGCTGATGGTGCCGGTGCCCGCACCCGCCGACGCGCGCGGCCGCGAACCCGAGTTGTGGCTGATCGCCCCGGGCGGCACGCCGAAGTCGCTGGGCATCGTGTCGATCAACCGCTCGCACACGGTCAAGGTGCCCGACACCCTGCGCGCCGGCCTGACCCAGGGCGCGGTGCTCGCGATCACGCTGGAACCGCACGGCGGCGCGCCGCACGGCGTGGCCACCGGCCCGATCATCGCCAAGGGCGAGATCGCGACGCTCTGACGCCGCCATCCCGCGGTACGACCGGGGCCGCCTTCGGGCGGCCTCGTCGTGTCCGCGGCATGCCCGGGATTCAGGCACCGGCGGCCCGCGGAAAAACTTTCGGCGACGCGTGCATCCGGATCGCGACGGGGCCCGTATCAGGCAACGACTTTCGAGGAGTCGTCCATGCCGGATGCCGTCGCCCCACGTTCCGAAGCCCCCGCCGCGCCGTCGGCGCCTGCGGCCCCTGCCCGTTCGCTGCGGATCGCGCTGCGGCGCTGGTTCGACACCGGGGTTGCCGACACGCCCGCCGACGCGCACGCCGGCGATGACGACGACCGCATCGACTGGGCCCGCGCCCTGCCCTTCGCCGCGCTGCACCTGGCCTGCCTCGGCGTGTTCGCGGTCGGCGTCTCGGCGACGGCGCTGGGCGTGGCCGCGCTGCTGTACGCGGTGCGGATGTTCGCGATCACCGGGTTCTACCACCGCTACTTCTCGCACAAGACGTTCCGCACCTCGCGCGCGGCGCAGTTCGCGTTCGCGCTGATCGGCGCCGCCAGCGTGCAGCGCGGGCCGCTGTGGTGGGCCGCGCACCATCGCAACCACCATCGTCATTCCGACACCGCACTCGACATGCATTCGCCGAAGGTGCACGGCTTCTGGCGCAGCCACGCCGGCTGGTTCCTCACCCGCAGCGGCTTCCGCACCGACTGGGACCGCGTGCGCGATCTCGCCCGCTTCCCCGAGCTGCGCTGGCTGGACCGCTTCGACACCCTCGTGCCGGTGGCGCTGGCGATCGCGCTGTACGCGCTCGGCGCACTGCTGGAACACGTCGCACCGTCGCTCGGCACCAGCGGCCCGCAACTGCTGGTGTGGGGCTTCTTCGTGTCGACGGTGGTGCTGTTCCACGCCACCGTCACCATCAACTCGCTGGCGCACCGCTTCGGCCGCCGCCGCTTCGACACCCGCGATGACAGCCGCAACAACGGCTGGCTGGCGCTGCTGACCTTCGGCGAGGGCTGGCACAACAACCATCACTTCTTCCCGGGCAGCGCGCGGCAGGGGTTCCGCTGGTGGGAGATCGACCTCACGTACTACGGCCTGCGCGCACTGGCATGGGTGCGGGTGGTGCATGACCTGCGCCCCGTGCCCGCCTGGGTGCTCGAACGCGCGGCGTCGACACGGGCGAGGGCCGCCTGATGCGCATCGCCGTCATCGGATCGGGCATCGCCGGCCTCGCCTCGGCGTGGCTGCTGTCGCGAGAACACGAGGTCGTGCTGTTCGAGGCTGACGACCGCCTCGGCGGCCACACCCACACCCACGACATTGAACTTCGCGGTCGCCGCTACGCGGTCGACACCGGCTTCATCGTCCACAACCCCGCGCACTATCCGCTGCTGACCGCGCTGTTCGGCGAACTCGGCGTGGCCACGCGGCCGACGACGATGAGCTTCTCGGTGCGCAACGAAGCCAGCGGCCTCGAATACAACGCGACGAATTTCGACGCGCTGTTCTGCCAGCGACGGAATCTGGTGTCGCCGCGGTTCTGGGGCATGCTGCGCGACCTCACCCGCTTCTATCGCGAAGCGCCGGCCTTGCTCGACCTGCCCGGCGAAGGCCCGACGCTGGGCGATTACCTCGATGCCGGCGGCTACGGCGCGCTGTTCCGCGACGACCATCTGGTGCCGATGGCGTCGGCACTGTGGTCGTCGCCGTCGAACCGCATCCTCGCCTTCCCGGCGAAGTACCTCGTGCGGTTCATGGCGAACCACCACATGCTGCAGATCGACGACCGGCCTGAATGGCGCGTGGTCGACGGCGGATCGAGCGCCTACGTGCACGCACTCGCCGCGCGCTGGCGCGTGCAGGTGCGCCTGTCCGCGGCCGTGCGCATGCTGCTGCGCGACGCCGACGGCGTCACCGTGTTCACCGCCGAGGGCGCCGAACGCTTCGACCATGTGGTGCTCGCCTGCCACAGCGACCAGGCGCTGCGTCTGCTCAACGACGCCAGCGATGCCGAGACCGCGATCCTCGGCGCCATCCCCTACCAGGCCAACGACACCGTGCTGCACACCGATGCCGCATTGCTGCCGCGCCGACGCAAGGCGTGGGCGGCGTGGAACGCATTCGTGCCGCGCGATCCCGCCGACGTCTGCACGGTAAGCTACTGCATGAACCTGCTGCAGGGCCTCGACGCGCCGGAACCGCTGGTGGTCACGCTCAACCGCACCGACGCGATCGATCCCGACCGCGTGCTGCGGCGCATGCGCTACCACCACCCGGTCTACACCCACGCCTCGGTCGCCGCGCAGGCGCGGAAGGCCGAGATCCAGGGTCGCCGCCGCACGTGGTTCGCCGGCGCCTACTGGGGCTGGGGCTTCCACGAGGACGGCATGCGCAGCGCGGTCGACGTGGCCACGGGCCTCGGCGTGCGCTGGCCGGCGGCATCGACCGCGACGTCGCCAGTGCGCGAGACGGAAACGGCATGAGCAAAGCCTTCGCCAGCGCCGTGTACGAAGGCACCGTGCGTCATCGCCGGCATGCGCCGCGGCCACACGCGTTCGGCTACCGCATGGCGCAGCTGTACCTCGATCTCGACGAGGTCGAGCGCGTGTTCGACGGCCACGCGCTGTGGTCGAAGGACCGCCGCAACCTCGCCGAATTCCGCCGCAGCGACTATCTCGGCGATCCGGTGACGCCGCTGGCCGAGGCCGTGCGCGAGCGCGCGGCGAGGGTGCTGGGTCACCGCCCTGAAGGCCCGGTGCGGCTGCTCACGCACCTGCGCTACTTCGGCTACGTGTTCAACCCGGTGAGCTTCTATTACTGCCACGCCGCCGACGGCACACTGGACTGCATCGTCGCCGAGATCACCAACACGCCGTGGAAGGAGCGCCACGCCTACGTGCTACCCGTCGACGCCGCGCAACACCGCGGCCGCGCACTGGGCTGGACCTTCGCCAAGCGCTTCCACGTGTCGCCGTTCATGGCGATGGACCGCGACTACGCCTGGCGCTTCACCGTGCCCGGCGACGATCTGCACGTGCACATGGACGTCCTGCGCGACGGCACGCGCGAGTTCGACGCCACGCTGCATCTCGAACGACGCGCATTGGACACCGCATCGCTGCGCCGCGTGCTGTGGCGCTATCCGCTGATGACCGCGCAGGTCGTCGGCGCCATCCACTGGCAGGCGCTGCGGCTGTGGCTCAAGCGCACGCCAGTGCACGACCACCCGCGCCACGCCCTGTCCCCATCGCCCCGAGGTTCCCGATGAACGAGATCGCCGACCCCGCCGTCGTCGCCGGCGCCGCGCCCTACGGCCGCTTCGACCGTTTCCTGCGCGAACGTCTGGTCGCGCAGCTCGCCGGCCTGCGCCACGGCCGCGTGCTGCTGCGCGATGCGTACGGCACCACGCCGATCGGCACCGCGGACCGCGACGACGACCTCGTGGTGCGCCTGGACGTGCTCGATCCCGGCTTCTACCGCGCCGTCGCCGCCAACGGCAGCGTCGGTGCCGGCGAGGCCTACATGGACGGCCTGTGGCGCTGCGACGATCTCGTCGGCCTCGTGCGCCTGCTGGTGCGCAATCGCGACCTGCTCGACGGCATGGAAACCGGCACGGCGCGGCTCGGCGGCTTCGCGATGCGCGCCTGGCACGCGCTGCGCCGCAACACCCGCGACGGCAGCCGTCGCAACATCGCCGCGCACTACGACCTCGGCAACGATTTCTTCGGCCTGTTCCTGTCGCCGGACCTGATGTATTCCTCGGGCATCTGGGCCGGCGACGGGGACACGCTGGAGGCCGCGTCCACCCGCAAGCTCGACCGCATCTGCCGCAAGCTGGACCTGAAACCCGGCGACCGCGTGATCGAGATCGGCACCGGCTGGGGCGGCTTCGCGGTACATGCCGCCACACACTACGGCTGCCACGTCACCACCACCACGATCTCGAAGGAGCAGCACGCGCTCGCCGCGCAGCGCGTTGCCGAAGCAGGGCTGCAGGACCGCGTCACGCTGCTGCTGCAGGACTACCGCGACCTCGCCGGCACCTACGACAAGCTGGTCTCGATCGAGATGATCGAGGCGATCGGCGCCGAATACCTCGACACCTACTTCGCGAAGCTCGGCACGCTACTGAAGCCCGACGGCATCGGCCTGGTGCAGGCGATCACCATCGAGGATCATCGCTACGCGCAGGCGCTGCGCTCGGTCGACTTCATCAAGCGCCATGTGTTCCCGGGCAGCTTCATTCCGTCGATCGCGGCAATGCTGGCGGCCAAGACCCGCGCCAGCGACCTCGCGCTGGTGCATCTGGAGGATTTCGGGCTCTCGTACGCGCGCACGCTGGAAGCGTGGCGACAGCGGTTCCTCGCCGCGCTGCCGCAGGTACGCGCGCAAGGCTACGACGCGCGCTTCGCGCGCATGTGGGAGTTCTACCTCGCCTATTGCGAAGGCGGCTTCCGCGAGCGTTCGATCGGTGTCTCGCACCTGCTGTTGGCGAAACCGGCGCATGCTGCGACGGTCGCGGCCCCGGAATGGCCGCGTGCGGAGCGGCCGGCATGACCCGTGGCGCGATCGTCCTCAACGCCGTCGCCTACCAGCTGGTGTGGTTCGCGACGGTCCTCGGTGCCGGCCGCGGCCTGTGGTGGCCGGGTCCGCTCGCCGCATTCGCGTTCGCGACGCTGCACCTCGGCGTCATGGTCCGCGACCGCGACGTGCGTCGGCGGGATCTCGCGCTGATCGCCGCGGCGGTTGCCTGCGGGCTGGTGATCGACGGCGTGCTGTCGGGGTCGGGCGCCATCGTCTTCGCCGCGTCCAGCCCCGCGCTGCCGCCCGGCGGCGCGCCGCTGTGGATGCTGACGCTGTGGGCGGCGTTCGCGCTGACGCTGCGCCACTCGCTGCGCGTGGTGACGGCACGGCCGGTGCTGGCCGCGCTGCTGGGCGCGGTCGGCGGGCCGCTGGCCTACCTCGGTGCCGCGCGCACCACCGGCTCGGTGACGTTCCCGGAGCCGTCCGGCACGACGCTGGCGATACTCGCCGGCGGCTGGTGCCTCGCGCTGGGCCTGCTCGCGATGTTGGCCTCGCGGCCTGTCGATGCCGCACCGGCGTCGCGTGCGCCGCTGGCGGGAGGTGCCGCATGAGCGCGCTGTCGAATCTCGGCCTCGTGTGGATGCTCGCCGCGCTGATGATGAGCGCCGGCTGGGTGTGGCAGAAGCGCCGCCGCAACGCCGGCATCGTCGACGTGCTGTGGTCGTTCGGCGTCGGCGGCAGCGCGGTGCTGCTGTGTGCATTGGGCGACGGCGCGCTGTTGCCGCGCGTGGTCGGCGGCGTGCTCGGCGGGCTGTGGGGCGCGCGGCTCGGCCTGCACCTGTGGCATCGCGTGCGCAGCGAGCCCGAGGACGGCCGCTACCGCGCGCTGCGCGAGCACTGGCATGGCCGGCAGCTGTATTTCTGGCTGTTCTTCCAGTTCCAGGCGCTGCTGATCGTGCTGTTCGCGCTGCCGTTCGTCGCGGTCGCCGCGAACCCGCAGGCGTCGATCGGCTGGGCCGCCGCCGCGGTCGCGATCTGGTTGTTCGGCGCCGGCGGCGAGGCCATCGCCGACGCACAGCTCGCGCGGCATCGCGCCGATCCCGCGAACCGCGGCCGCACCATGCGCAGCGGCCTGTGGCGCTATTCGCGGCATCCGAACTATTTCTTCGAGTGGACGCAGTGGTTCGCCTACCTGGCGCTGGCAGTGGGCTCGCCGCGCTTCGCGCTGGCCTGCGCCGGCCCGGTGGTGATGTTCGTGTTCCTGCGCTGGATCAGCGGCATTCCGTTCACCGAACGACAGGCGCTGCGCACCCGCGGCGACGACTACCGCGACTACCAGCGCACCACGCCGATGCTGTTCCCGTGGTTTCCGAAGGCCTCGTCGCCTTCCGCTTCCGAATCTCCTTCCCCCGAATCCGCCGCGTCACGAGGAACCGACCGATGAACGCCACTGCCATCCCGCCGCAGGTCCTCGCCGCCGATCGTCCCGGCCCCGGACTCATCGGTCTCGCCGAACGCGGGCTGCTGCCCGATGCGCTGCTGCGTTACGGCATCCGCCGCCAGTGCGAGGATCGCCTGCGCGCCGAAAGCGCCGGCGGCCCCGAGGCGCAGGCCGAACGCTTCCGCCAGCGCATCGAACAGCTGCGCCACAGTCCGGTCGCGATCCATACCGACGCCGCCAACGCGCAGCACTACGAGTTGCCGCCGGCGTTCTTCCGCGCCTGCCTCGGCACGCGGCTGAAGTATTCCTGCGCGTACTACCCGCGCGGCGACGAGACGCTGGACCAGGCCGAGGAGGCGATGCTCGCGCTGTACGGCGAACGCGCGCAGCTCGCCGACGGCCAGCGCATCCTCGAACTCGGCTGCGGCTGGGGCTCGCTCACGCTCTGGATGGCCGAGCACTATCCGAACGCGCGCATCACCGCGGTGTCGAACTCGCGGCCGCAGCGCGAACACATCGAAGGCGAATGTCGCCGCCGCGGCTTCCGCAACGTCGAGGTGATCACCTGCGACGTCAATCGACTCGAACTGCCGGCGGCCACGTTCGATCGCTGCGTGTCGATCGAGATGTTCGAGCACATGCGCAACTACCAGACGCTGCTGGGCCGGATCGGCGGCTGGCTGGCGCCGGGCGGGCGGCTGTTCGTGCACATCTTCGTCCACCGCACGCTGATGTACCCGTTCGAGGTCGAGGGCGAGGACAACTGGATGGGCCGGCACTTCTTCACCGGCGGGCTGATGCCGGCCGCGGACACGCTGCCGTGGTTCCAGCAGGACCTGCGGATCGAGGAACGCTGGCTGGTCGACGGCACGCACTACGAGAAGACCGCCAACCACTGGCTGCAGAACCAGGACGCGCGCCGCGACACGGTGATGCCGGTCCTGCGCGAGGCCTACGGCGACCTCGCGCCGCTGTGGTTCCAGCGCTGGCGCATGTTCTGGATGGCCTGCGCCGAACTGTTCGGTTACGCCGGCGGCCGCGAATGGCTGGTCGCGCACTACCGCTTCGCCCGCCCCGACTGACCCGCCGCCATGCACCGGAGAACGACCATGTTCAAGTTGCTCGCACTGCTCGTCCTGCTGGGCGGCGGCGGCCTGTACGCCTTCGGCCGCGAGAAGCCGCCGACGATCCCGACCGCCGGATCGGTCGACCTGCCGCGCTTCATGGGCGACTGGTACGTGATCGCCAACATCCCGACGTTCATCGAGAAGGACGCCTACGACGCCGTGGAGTCCTATGCGCTGCGCCCGGACGGGAAGATCCAGACCACCTACCGCCAGCGCCGCGGCGGCTTCGACGCGAAGCTGAAGACGATGCGCCCGGTCGGCACCGTGCGCCCGGGCACCGGCAACGCGATCTGGGGCATGCAGTTCGTGTGGCCCATCAAAGCGGAATACGTGATCGCCTACGTCGACGCTGACTACACCCGGACGATCGTCGCCCGCAGCGACCGCGACTACGCCTGGATCATGGCGCGCACGCCGACCCTCGCCGACGCGGACTACGCCGCGCTGGTCGACCGGCTCAAGGCGCTGGGCTACGACACGACGAAGCTGCGCAAGGTGCCGCAGCGTCCGCGCGGCGGCTGACGGACGAAGGCGACGGGCGAACATGGCTGAACAAGGGGCGTCCGGAACGTGATGCCCGCGCTACCCGGCGGGTGCGGGGGGCTTGTTACACTCCCCCGACTTCCCAGGACTGCCCCCGCATGCCGACCCAGAACGCCCCGTCCCGCCTGCGTCCCGCCGCCCTCGCCCTCTGCCTGACCCTCGCCGTCGCCGCCATTCCGCAGGCCGACGCCGCGAAGAAGCGCAAACCGGCAACGCCCGCACCGAGGGCCGCCACGGCGCCCGGCGCCTGCACCGACCTCTACGCCTTCGCGAACGCCGACTGGATCAAGGCGCATCCGCTGCCGGCCAGCGGCACGACCAGCGCCCTCGGCGAACTGGCCGAGCGCAGCGTGCAGCAGCAGCGCGACCTGCTGGACGGCGCGATGACCGCCCCGCAGAACGGCATCCAGAAGCTGCTCGGCGACTTCTGGGCCAGCGGCCTCGACGAGGCCGCGGTCGAACGCGACGGCGCCGGCCCGATCGCACCGCTGCTGGGGCGCATCGGCGCGATCAAGAAGCCGCAGGACGTGGCTCCGGCGATCGCGGCGCTGCACCAGGTCGGCATCCCGGTCGCGTTCAACTTCACTGCCGACATCGACCTGAAGCAGCTCGACACCTACATCGGCTACTTCACGCAGGGCGGTCTGGGCCTGCCCGACGCCAGTTTCTACACGCGCACCGATCCCGACGCCCGCGCGCTGCTCGGCCGCTACAACGGCCACGTGCAGAAGATCCTCACCCTCGCCGGCACGCCGCAGGACAAGGTCGCGGCCGAGGCGGCACTGGTGATCGACCTCGAGACCCGCATCGCGCGCCTGTCGAAGACGCAGGAACAACTGCGCAGCCTGCGCGCGACCTACAGCCCGGTGCCGACCAAGGATTTCGCGAAGAAGTACCGCAACCTGCAGCTCAACGCCTTCCTCAAGGCGCAGGGCGTGAACGCCGAGCAGGTGTCGATGGCCGACCAGGCGCTGTTCGCGCAGCTCGACAAGCTGGTCACCAGCCTCAAGCCGAACGAATGGCAGGCCTACCTGCGCTTCCAGGTCGGCAACACCATGGCGCCTTACCTCGCCAAGAGCTGGCGCGACGTCGATTTCGACTTCAACGGCCGCCTGCTGCGCGGCGAGACCGAGCAGGCGCCGCGCTGGCGCCAGGTGCTGGACGCGATCAACCTCTCGGCCGGCGACATGCTGGCGCACGAATACGTCGCCCGCCACCTGCCCGACGCCACCCGCGAGCGCGCCGACGCCATCGCCCGCAGCGTGAAGCTGGCGCTGGGCGAGGCGATCGACCGCAACACCTGGATGGACGGGCCGACCAAGCAGGAAGCCCGCGCCAAGGCCGACCGCGTGAAGATCGAGATCGGCGCGCCGCGCAGCATCTTCGACTTCAGCCTGCAGCCCATGGGCCGCGGCAGCTTCGGCGGCAACATCCTGATCGCCTCGACCTGGCACCACCGCGAGGAAATGAAGCGCATCGGTCGCGCCAGCGCCGACCGCCGCTGGGACGTGCTGCCGCAGTCGCCGTCGATCAGCTACGACCTCGCCCACAACCGCGTGTTCGTGACCGCCGCGCTGCTGCAGCCGCCGGTGCTGGACATGCAGCAGCCGCTCGCCGCGCAGTACGGCAGCTTCGGCGCGATGGTCGGCCACGAGCTGACCTACGTCGTCGACACCCGCGGCCGCGTGGTCGACTCGACCGAAGCGCTGCGCGACTGGTGGTCGGCCGACACCGCGACCGCGTGGCAGACCCGCACCGCGCCGCTGGCGCCGCTGTTCTCGCGCTTCGCCTGGCCGGGCAGCCCGGCGACGAAGATCGACGGCGTGCGCACGCTGCCGAACAACGTCGCCGACCTCGGCGGACTGGAACTGGCCTGGAACGCCTATGCCAAGGCCGAACCCGACGCCAAGGCCACGGACCAGCAGGCGTTCTTCCGCGGCTGGGCGCGGTTGTGGCCGCAGCAGACGGCACCCGCCGCCGTCGCCGCGCTGGCCGCCACGTCGCCCTACCCGCCGGGCCAGTCGCGCGCGAACGTGCCGGCGATGCAGTTGCCGGGCTTCGCCACCGCGTTCGCCTGCAAGGCCGGCAACCCCATGCTGGTGCCCGAGGCGGACCGCCTCTCGCTCTGGCGCTGAGGCCGCACCGCGCATGACGACCGGTCCGAACGATCCCGCCTCCGTCGATCCCCAGGTCGCCGCGTTGCTCGCCGCGCTGCGGGCGACGCCGGACAACGCCCCGCTGCGCGCGCTGGTGCTCGACGCCTGCCTCGACAAGGGCGACGTCGCCGGGCTGCTGCAGGCGCTGGACCTGTGCGGCCCGGACCTGCTGGCCGATGCCGACCGCCGCGCACGCGCGCTGAAGCGGCTCGCCGACGCCGGCGAGCACGACGCGCTGCTGCGCTTCGCACCCGGGGACTCCGGCGAGGCGCTGATGGCCCGCGCCCGCCTGCTGTTCGGAGAGGGTCGCCGCGCCGAGGCGCTGGAGGCCTACCGCGCCGCGATCGCCGCCAACCCGGCGATCGAGGACGCGACGTTCTTCTCGCAACTGACCGGCAAGCTGGTGTCGCTGGCCGACGCGCGCAGCGGCCGCGGCGGCGAGGCGGTGCCCAGCATCGCCAACGACGACACCGCGGCGTACGACATGGTCCGCCACCTCGAACCGGTCGCGGCGCGGATCGGGTTCGACGACGTCGGCGGCCTGGACGAGGTGAAGCGCGAGATCCGCCGCCGCATCATCACCCCGTTCCTCAAGCCGTCGCTGTTCCAGCGCTTCAAGCGTCAGTCCGGCGGCGGCATCCTGCTCTACGGCCCGCCGGGCTGCGGCAAGACGCTGCTCGCGCGCGCCACCGCCGGCGAATGCGGCGCGAAGTTCTACAACGTCTCGATCACCGACGTGCTGGACATGTACATCGGCGAATCGGAGCGCAAGCTGCACGAGATCTTCCAGCAGGCGCGACGCACCGCGCCGGCGGTGGTGTTCTTCGACGAGATCGAGGCCATCGGCGGCAAGCGCCAGCATTCGCGCGAGGCGACCTCGGCGAAGCTGGTGAGCCAGTTCCTGACCGAACTCGACGGCTTCGCCCAGAACAACCACCACGTGCTGGTGCTGGGCGCGACCAACGTGCCGTGGGCGGTCGACCCTGCGTTCCGGCGCCCGGGCCGTTTCGATCGCGTGCTGTTCGTGCCGCCGCCGGACGCCGCCGCGCGCGAAACCATCCTGCGCCTGCTGCTGGACGGCCGCCCGCAGGCCGGCGATCTCGACCTGCGCGAACTCGTGAAGCGCACGTCCGGGCACTCGGGTGCCGACCTGCGCAACCTGGTCGACACCGCCGCGGACGAGGCGATCGAGGAGTCGATCGAGACCGGCCGCGAGACCGAGATCGCGATGCGCCACCTGCGCGACGCGCTGGCGCGCATCCGGCCGACGACGCTGGAATGGCTGACCAGCGCCCGCAACCACGCGCGCTATGCCAACCAGGCCGGCCAGTACGACGACGTGCTGAAGTTCCTGGACAGCCAGGGCTGACGCATGGCGACCGTGCGCTATCGCATCCCGGACGAACCCCGGCCCACCGGTCTGGTGAAGTACGCCGTCGACCCGATGTGGCCGCTGCTGGCCTGCATGCTCGGCGGCAACGGTATCGGCCTGCTCTGGTTCGCGTTCAACACCCGCGCGCTGGGCAGCGTGTCGGCGGCGCGCGAGTACGGCTACGCGCTGCTCAGCCCGCTCGCCTGCGTGGCGGTGTCCTTCGCCATCGCCTCCGGCATGGAGAGTCACTGGCTGGCAAGCGAGGCGTCGGTCCGGTACGCGGAACTGGCCTACCCGGCGGTGAAGCTGACCTTCGCCTACCTGCTGTACCTCAGCCAGGCGCGCAGCGCGGAACTGCTGACCCATTACGGCGGCACGCTGCGCAACGGCGCGATCGGCCTGTTCGCCTGCTTCCTGCTGTCGCGCAACGTGATCGACGGGATGCTGCTGCCCGCCATCCTCAGCGAGGCGCTGCGATGAGCGACGACCTGCGCCTGGAACGCCTGCTCGACCACGGCCTGCGCCTGATGCGCAACGGCCACGTCGACCAGGCCATCGACGTGCTGACCCGCGTGCTGGGCGAAGCGCCCGACCATGCCGACGCGCATGCGGCGCTCGCGCTGTGCCTGGTCTCGCGCAACCGCCTGCACGCCGCGAAGCTGGAAGCGTCGCAGGCGGTGACGCTGGATCCGGACGCGCCGCTGGCGCACCTCGCGATGGCGGCGGTGTCGATCGCGCGCCGTGAATTCCCGGCCGCCGAGGCGCACATCGACGCCGCGCGCTCGCTGTCGCCCGAACATCCGGAAGCCTACCGGCTGGCGGCGGCGCTCCATCGCAGCCGGGGCCACATGGACCGTGCCCGCGACGAGATCGCCAAGGCGCACGCGTTGGACCCGGACAACCCCGACACGCTCGCCCGCTACGGCTGGATCGAGTTCGAGGACGGACGCCGCGGCGAAGCCCGCGCGCTGGCCGACCGCGCGCTCGGCCGCGATCCGGAGCATGTCGATGCACTGACCCTGCTCGGACACTGCGACCTGGCCGAGGGTCGGGGCGAGGACGCCCGCGCGCATGCGGTCTGGGCGCTGCAGAACGACCCCGGCGACGCCGGCGCGCTGACCTTGCTCGCGGCGATCAAGGCGCGGCAGAGCTGGGTGCTCGGCGTGTGGTGGCGCCTCCAGACCTGGCTGACCGCCGGCACGCAGCGCCGCACCATCGCCCTGCTGGTCGGCGTGTATCTGGTCTACCGCGTGTGTGGCGTGACCCTGCGCGTCGAAGGCCATCCCGATGCCGCCGCGCTGTTGAGCTACGCGTGGCTGGCGTTCTGCGTCTACACCTGGTTCGCGCCGTCGATCTTCCGCCGCAGCCTGAAGCGCGAAATGGAAACGGTGCGGCTGCGGCCGGATTACTGAACCGGGCGGCGGCGCGTCAGTCCGGCTTCGTCGCCGGCGGCCGCGCCCACTCTTCCTTCGTCGCCGCACTGGAATTGGCGCTGAGCCACGGCCACCAGCCGCGGCCGGTCAGTGCGTAGCGGTCGGCCGCACGCTCGAAGCGGTTGCGCACGCTCACGCCACCGTGCAGGAAATACAGCGGCAGGAACAGCGGCCCCAGCGCCATGTACTGCAGCACGTGCGCGCGCTCGTGGTCGCCCAGTCGCGTGCGCGGCTGCATGCACCAGCCGGCACGGTGCGCGTAGGTGTCGCACATCGTGTCGAGCGACTCGCCGGTGCAGAGGATCACGTTGCCCAGCGTCATCGCCCCGCCCGGCCCCAGCGGGAACCGCCGGAAGACGAGCGCATGGTCGCGCCGGTCGAACACCGGTCGCGCGCCCAGCGCCATGCCGGCCAGACCGGCCACCAGTCCCGCCAGACTGTTCGGTGCCGCCCACAGCACGCCGAGCGCGAACGCCGCGCCGCGGGCGAGGCTCAGGCCTCGGGGGCTTCCGGGATCAGCAGCCACAGCACGATGTAGACGAGGATGCCGGGAAACGCCGCCGAGAACGCCGACACCAGCACGTAGCCGATGCGGGTGAGCGTGGGGTTCCAGCCGAAGCGTGCGGCGATGCCGCCGACGACACCGGCGATGACGCGTCCGTCGCGGATGCGGGCCAGTCGTGGCGCGGTGCTCACGGGCGCGGACTCAGTGCGCCGCCGGCGCAGCGCGCAGCGCCTGCAGCCGGTGCTTGAACCACTGCGCCGACGGTTCCACCGCATGGCCGGCGCAGCGCACGTGGTAGGGCTTGCCGCTCATGCTGCTCTCGGTCGCGGCGCGCTCGATGAACAACTCCGCGGTGTCGGCCATGTCGCGCTTGCGCAGATAGTCGTACTTCTGCTGCAGGTGTGCCTGCGCCTTCTTCGCGTCGTACCAGCTGCCGTTGCGCTCGAACTGGCAGCCGGAGGCGCCCAGACCGGTGATCAGCGCGGTGATCTCGCGCTGCGCCTGCGGCGCCGGCGCGGCCGACGCGACGCCGGCGAAGGCCAGCGCCGCGGCCGCGAGGAAACGGAATTTCGATGTCATCGTGCGCGCCTCGCCAGCCAGTCGTGGATCGCGCCGGGCACTTCCTTCTGCGCACGCCCGGACACGTAGATGCCGATGTGGCCGCCGCGGAACGACAGCTCGGAATAATCGGCGCTGCCGACCAGCCCGCCCAGCGGCTTCGACGCCGACGGCGGCACCAGGTGGTCCTGCTCGGCGTAGATGTTCAGCACCGGCATGTCGACGAAGCCGAGGTCGACCGGACGGCCGCCGATCTCGATCCCGCCGTTCACGAAGCCGTTGCCCTGGTAGTACTGCTTGATGAACTGGCGGAACGCCTCGCCCGCCTGGTCCGGCGAATCGAAGATCCACTGCTCCATGCGCAGGAAATCCTCCATCGCCTTGCGGTCGTCGAGGATGTCGACCATGCCCACGTACTTCTGCACGAACAGCCGCCACGGCTTGAGCGTGAGGTAACAGTGGTTCATCAGGTCGGCCGGCACGTTGCCCAGCGTGTCGACGAACAGGTCGATGTCGAGGCCGCGCGTCCAGTTCGACAGCATGTTGTCGTCGGTGTGGAAATCCACTGGCGTCACCATGGTGATGAGGTTCTTCACCTTGTGCGGATGCAACGCGCTGTAGCTCAGCGAGAACGCGCCGCCCTGGCAGATGCCGAGCAGGTTGATCGCGTCCAGCCGGTGCGCATGGCGCAGGTGGTCGACCGCGCCGCCGAGGAAGCGCTCGATGTAGTCCTCCAGCGTGAGGAAGCGGTCCGAGCGGTCGGTGTAGCCCCAGTCGATGAGGTACACGTCCTCGCCCAGCGCCAGCAGGTTCTTCACCAGTGAGCGGTCGTCCTGCAGGTCGACCATGTACGGCCGATTGACCAGCGCGTAGCAGATCAGGAGCGGCACCTTCGCGGTCGGCGCGCGCGGGCCCTTGAAGCGGTACAGCACGACCTTGCCGTCGCGCCAGACTTCTTCCTTGTCGGTGACGCCGTAATGCACGTCGCCGAGTTCGCCGAGCGTGGTCAGGCCGGCGCCCAGCTTGCGCTGCACGGTAGCGGCTTCTTCGGCCAGCTTCTCGGGCGAGAGATCGAACGGGGAGTCGTACATCTCAGCGCGTCCTCTTCGCGGCCTTGGCCGGCATCGGCTTCAGCGGCTCGGGCATCGGGATGGCGGCGATCGCCGGACGCGGCGCGCGCCGGGTCGCCGGGCGCGCGGTCGCGGCGGCCGGCTTCACGGCGGTTTGTTTCACGGCGGCCGGTTTCGTCGCCGCCTTCTTCGTCGCGGCTTTTTTCTTCGCGGCCGGCGTCTTGTCGGGCACCGCCCTCACGACGGGCGCCTTCGCCGCACGCGGCTTGCGCGCGGGCGCAGGCTTCGTCTCGGCAGTCGCCTGTTCCGGTGCGGGTTCGACCGGCGCCGCGACCGGACGACGCGCCGGTTCGGCAGTGCGACCTGCGGCGAGGCGACGCACCTGGCGTTCGAGTTCGGCGATGCGGCGATGCGCGGCGTCGACTTCGGTACGGCCCGGCAGACCGAGCAGACTGCCCATGCGTTCGATCTCGCCCTGCACGCCGGCGCGGACGCGCATCTGCGCGTTCACCAGATCGCCGTAGACGCGGCGGAAGCGCGGCGACAGCGCGATCTCGGCGTACGCCTCCTCGGCCGCGTCGATCCACAGGTCGAACAGCGCGCGGGCGGACTGCAACTGGCGGCCCGGCTCGCTGCGCTCGGCCAGCTTGCGCTCGAAGCGCTCGAACGCATCGCGCCCGGCTTCCAGCATCAGCTGGCTGTAATCGTCGTTCTTCTGCTGCAGGTCGAGCATCGCCGCTGCGAGCGCCTGCCAGCGTTCCTGGTGCTCGCGTGCCGGCCCGAACGCCGGCATCTGCAACCAGTGCAGGCTGTCCTGGCGCAGGCCGCCGAACGCCGCGCCCAGCGGCATCGCGGACAGCAGCGGCGCGACCTGCGCGTACCACGTGTCGAACCCGGTCTGGCCGCGGCCGCCGAGCGCGTCGAAGATGCCGCCGAAGGCCTGTCCGCCGCCCATGGCCTGCTTCCATGCCGCGGCGATGTCGCCGGCGCTGGCCGCACGGCCGGAGAACTGTTCGGCGACGCCCTGCATTGCCCCGAACCACTGCCGCGCCTGCGCGGAGAAGCGTTCGACGAGATCGGCGACGTCGTTGCGCGGTGCGCCGCCGGCGAGCCGGGTCCAGCCGTCGAGCGCTGCACGCCAGGGATCCTGCGGCGCACCGCCGCCGGCCATGCGCATCGCGTCGGTCATCGCCCGCCAGTACTGCTGGGCCAGCGCGCCGACATCAGGCGTGCCGCCGAATCCGGCTCCGGATCCGAATCCCGATCCGAATCCATGACCACCCGCCCCGCCTGCAGTCCACATCGCATCGCTCCCGGTCAGAGGCGGCCATCATAGCAACGGCTGCCGCAGTGCATCATCGATGCGGCCGGCCATCGATCGGTCGGTCTTCAGACCTTGGTCGAGCCATGCAACGCCCGCGCAGGGCGCCGGTCGCTCACCACTTCGGGATGCGCAGGGTCTTGCTGATCATCAGCGAGCCGGACAGCGCGTAGGCCAGCACCAGCGGATGGAACAGGCCGCCGGCCGCGCGATACGCGCCGAACCAGAAATCGTGGCCGATGCGGCCGGCGTCGACCGCCATCACCAGCATGACCACCAGTGCGAGGCTGGTCGGGATCGGCGTGCCCTCGAAATACTTGACCTTGTCGTCCTCGCCGGCCAGTTGCTCGGCGGTGATGTTGAAGCGCGCCAGCCGGCTGACGCCGCAGCAGACGAAATAGCCCAGCACCAGCCAGTCCCAGAACCCCTGCAGGCCCGCCGCGAAGCCCAGCGCCGCCGGCGCGACGCCGAACGAGATCACGTCGGCCAGCGAATCCAGCTCGCGGCCCAGCGTCGACGACGACTGCCGCCAGCGCGCCACCCGGCCGTCGAGTGCGTCGAACACGAACGCCAGCGGCACCAGCGCCGCGCCGATCAGCAGGTCGTGCTTGTTGCCGGACTGCATGTAGCGCAGCGCGCAGAACACCGCGCTCACACCGCAGAAGGCGTTGGCCAGCGTCAGCCAGTCGGCCAGGTGGAAGTCGCGCAGCATCGAGAAATGGCGGCGGATCATGCCTTCAGTGCTCCCGGCCGGCGGAGGCGGCCACCCGCTGATCGTACTCGCGCCGGTTGCGCAATGCCTGCAACGCGGCAGCGGACAGCGTGCCGCTGCGGCGCGCCTCGGCCACGAACTGCCGCGCCAGCGCCGCAGGCAGGCGCATGTTCGCGGCATCCGCACGCCGGTAGTCGTACAGCCGCGGCTGCGTCCACGGATCGAACGCCCGGGTATCGAGGCCCTGCGCGCCGTCGAGGAAGATCTGCGAGGTCGGCACGACCACGCGGACCTCGCGCCCGTCGGCGCCGGCGAAGGCCCAGACCGCCACGGTATGGTTCGAGGCCGGCCAGAACAGGCCGACGCGCGAGCGCGACGACAGTCCTAGCGCGTGCGCGACCACGGCGAACAGCGCCGACAGTTCGTCGCATTCGGCGATCGCGGTGTGCAGCGGCAACCGATCCGATGGCACGGCGTCGCGCCACTGCGCCCAGACCCGGTCCGAACGCGGCTCCTGGTCGGTGATCCGCCACTCCAGTCCCCACAGCCCGCCGGCGCGCGTGGCCTCGAAGGCGAGGCGCACGCGCACGAAGTCGGCGAACAGCGCGGGATCGTCGGCGAGGTCGTGTGCCTTGCGCAGCCGGGCCCAGTCGTCACGGACTGCAACGGAGGCTTCCTGTGCAGGCAGCTCGGCGCGCAACGCCGCGAAGAAGGCCTCCGCGGCCACGTCGCGTTCGCCTGCGAAGGGCAAATCAACGTCCTCGGGCACCACGGCTGCGGGCGAGATGTCGCGCGTTTCGGCTGCCCGGGCCGACGCGGACGCGGGCGAGGCCGTCTCCGGCCCGTGGCAGCCCGCCACGACACAGGACAGGCACCCCGCGAGGAAGGGGAGCCTGCTGCGCGCCGCCCGCGTCGATGGCATGCGTCCGTCGGTCATCCCGCCAGCCTGCCAACGACGGGGGCGGCGCTCAAGCCGCCTCGGATCAGTGCAGCGCCAGATGCTCCGCCGCCAGCGGCTTGCCGGCGCGCGGCACGGTGTCGAAGGTGGCGTCAACCGGCAGCGCGCCCTCGCCTTCCAGCGAGGCGAGCGTGCGATCGAGCGCGGCGTAGACGTAGGGCAGCATGGGCAGGTAGCGCGCGCCGTAGTCGGGCAGGCCGAGGAAGGCGTCGAAATGCTGTGCGTGGCGCACCTGCCAGAAGCGCACGTCGCGGCCCGCGGCGCGGGCGTGGGCGACGTAGGGCGCGCTGGTGAAGGCCATCGGGATCAGGCCGTCGTCGACGCCGTGGATCACGGTCACCGGCAGCCCGGCGCGCGGCAGGCCCGCGCGGGTCTCGGCGATGCCCTTGCGCACGCGGTCGGCGTCGACCGACGCCCCGCCCCACAGGTCGCGCAGGCAGCGCAGGCGGGTCAGGCCGGGATCGGCCTTCGCCACCTGATCGATGATGCCGACCCCGGCACCCGGCGGGATGCCGCTGGCGTCGCTCCACCACGCGGCGCGTTCGGCCACGGTCGCGGCGCGCAGCGCGCCGGCGGCATCGTGCATCGCGAACGCGTAACCGCAGGGATGCTCGCCCACGCCGTAACGGCCGTAGGCGGAGGCGTAGGTGACGGCGACGGCGCGCCACAGGTCGAAGCCGACGCTCAGCGCCCCCGCACGCAGCGCCTCCTCGGTCCAGCCGTGCGCGCGCAACCGCGCGTGCGCGTCGCGCGACTGCGCGGGCGCGTCGTCGCCATCGATCAGGCCCGCCGCGCGCAGCGACGCGCACTGCAGCGTCCACAGCGGCTTCGCCTGCGCCTGCAACGGCGGCTGCGGCAGGTTGTCCATGCCGAGCAGCGCGCACGGCATCAGCAGCGCGGCCTCGGTGGTGTAGTCGTACAGCGCACGCGCGCCGGCGGCGTCCGCGTACACGCTGGGCTCCCCGGCGACGACCGCGTCCAGCCAGTCGCCGTCCAGTTCGGCCGCGCGCAGCACCGCGCCGCCGCCGTTGGAGATGCCGACCGCGATCACCTTGGTGTTCGCGAAGGTGAACGGCGCGTCGTCGGGGAAGGCGCGGTCCAGCGCATGCAGGCCGAACTCGGCGGCCTGGCGCACGTGCCGGCCCCAGTCGGCCTCGGGGTTGTCCTGCGAATGCGCATGGCGGAACGCGACACCCTGCGCGCCGGCGGTCGCGGTCGGCGCGAACGCGAGATCGCCGTCCTTTGCCGCGCCGACGGTGCCGTCCGCGCGCACGCCGAGGCCGGCGTCGAGATCGAAATAGTCGGTGCCGGTGCCCTTGTCGGTGTAGGCGACGGCGCAGCCCTTCGGCAGGCCCCAGGCGCCGGCGACCGAAATCGCGCCGTACACGCCGCGCGACCCCGACGACGGCGACACCACGAGGCAGCGACGCTTGCGGTCGAAGCCGTCCGGCACCTGCGTCACCACGCGGTGCGGCTGGTGCGCGCCGGGCAGGCGCGCCAGCGCCGCGTATTCACGACCCGGCACCGCGGCGGTGCTGCCGTAGAGCTCGCCGTAGCCGCCACCCGGGGCGAGGTCGGCGATGCCGCGCCAGTTGCTCCAGATCGCCCGGCGCCGCAGTTCCGCCGGCGTGGGCGCGGCGGGATCGGCGAACGGCGGCGGTGCGAGGTTGCGCAGGCCGGCCAGGCCGAGCCCCGCGGTCAGCAGATCGTCGCCGTCGCGGTGGAGGGTGTCGCGCTCGGCGCTGAACATCGTGGGGGCTCCGGCAAGAGAGGCGTTGGCGGCCGATCCGCGCGCAGGCGCGCCGGCGCAGGCGGCCAGCAGGGGCGCGAGCAGCGCGGCAAGCAGCGCGGTGCGGACGGAGGCGGAACGCGGGCGCGGCAGGGCGCGCAAAGGGAAGGCGGTCATGACTTTCCAACGTAGCAGCCGCGGCGGCCCGCGGCATCGTACTTTGGTACGAGTGCGGCGATGCAGCATCGCGACGCCCGGGGTCGGCCGCGCCTGTTAGGCTTGACCGGATCACCCGCCGTACCCGCGTCCATGCCGCAGTTGCTCATCGCCGACGACCACCCCCTGTTCCGGGCTGCCTTGCGCGGCGCGGCGGTCGAAGCCGCGGAAGGCGTGACCACCTGCGAGGCGGCGTCGCTCGACGAGGTCCTCGCCACGCTGGAGGCGCGCCCCGACATCGACCTGGTGCTGCTGGACCTGCACATGCCCGGCAACCACGGCCTCGCCGGCCTCGCCGCGATCCGCGCGCAGTTCCCCGCGGTCGCGGTCGCGCTGGTGTCGGCGAACGAGGACCCGCAGATCATCCGCCGCGCGCTGGACCACGGCGCCGCCGGCTACATCCCCAAGAGCGCCGGGCTGGAGGAACTGCGCGACGCCATCCGCGCCGTGCTGGCCTGCGAGGAATGGCTGCCGCCGGCGCTGCGTCCCGCGGTCGCGCGCGCCCGCTCCGCGCCCGACGACGCCGACCTCGCCGCCCGCCTCGCCAGCCTCACGCCGCAGCAATTCCGCGTGCTGGCGCTGGTCGCCGAAGGCCTGCTCAACAAGCAGATCGCCGACCGTCTCGATGTGCAGGAACGCACGGTGAAGGCGCACCTCAGCGCGATCTTCGAGAAACTCGGCGCCCGCAACCGTACCCAGGCCAGCGTGATCCTGCGCGGACTGGAGATCGGCGACCCGGCGCAGCGCGTCGACGAGGGCTGAAGCCGCACCCGGCCGCGCATGCCAGAATCCGGCGATTCCCCCGCACCGGAGCGCAGCATGTCCATCCGCCACCTGTCCATCCGCAACGCCCTGCTCGCCCTCGCGTTGGCATCCGTTGCCGCAACCTCGCCGGTGTTCGCGGCGGAGACACCCGAAACACCCGCCATCACCGTCACCGCAACCAGCGAAGTGAACGTCGAACCGGACGTGGCGGTGCTGACGCTGCGGGTGGAGCGCTTCCACCGCGAGTTGCAGGCCGCGAAGCGCGAGCACGACCGCGCCATGCAGGACGTGCTGGCGCTCGCCCGCCGTCACGGCGTGCCGGAGCGCGATCTGCAGACGCCGAACCTGCGGATGGACGTCGTCCGCGAGTCGCGCAGCCGATCCAGCGTCACCGACGAAGAGCGACGCAGCGCCCCGGTCCGCGGCTACCTCGTGACGAGCACGCTGGTGATCCGGTTGTCGGACCTGTCGCGCTTCGAGGCGTTCTACGGCGACCTGCTCGGCACCGGCATCACCGAAGTGGACAGCGTGCGGCTGGAGGACTCGAAGGCGCGCGAGCACCGCGAAGCCGCGCGCCTGCTGGCGATGAAGGCGGCCCGCGACAAGGCCGCAGCCATGGCCGGCGCGCTGGGCCAGACCATCGGCAAGGCCATCGGGATCGTCGAAGGCGATCGCGGGATGTCCGCGCAGCCCTACGCGAATGTGGCCATCGGCGGCTTCGCCGCGCCCGGCGCACTGGCCGGCGGCGACACCTTCGCCCGCGGCGAATTGCGCGTCGCCGCCACCGTGACCATCACTTTCAGGCTCGACTGAGCCGATGCGCCGTGCGACTGCGCTGAAGCTGGCGGGGACACTCTGCGTTCTCGCCGCCATCGGCCTCTACTGGCGCCACTGGATCCACGAACAACGCGCGCTCGAACGCGGCGCCGTCATCGCGCAGAAACGCGCGGCGGCGGCGCGGCGCGCGGAATGGGCACGCCGCTGGGCGCAGCCCGAACCGCCGCTGGCCGGCGCGCGCACGGTGGAGACGGCGCATTACCGCATCGCCTCCACCGCCGACGACGCGCAGACGCGTCAGGTCGCCGATGCCGTCGAGGCGCTGCACACCGCCTACATGGACTTCTTCCGCGATGTCACTCCACGGCAGGCGTTCGCGAACGGCGACAAGCTGCAGTTGACGCTGTACGCGAACCGCGCGCAGTTCCGCAGCTACAACCGCAGCTTCTGGTGGGCCGAGGCCTACTACCGCCGCCCGACCTGCTACGCGTACTTCCCGGCGGGCGAGCCCAATCCATACCACTGGATGCTGCACGAAGCGACGCATCAGCTGAACACCGAGGTCGCGGGCCTCACCCTGCCGAAATGGGCGAACGAGGGCCTCGCGGCGTATTTCGGCACCAGCGAACTGCGCGACGGCGTGCTGCATCCGGGCCGCATCGATCCTGACACTTACCCGGTCTGGAAGCTCGGCGGCCTGGGTTTGAGCGGCAGCCTCGATCGTGACGTGCGCCGCGGCCGGATCATCCCGCTGCGCGCGCTGATCACCGGCGTCGACGCGCCGCCGTTCGAGCGCAACCTCAATCTCTACTACGTCGAGTACTGGAGCCTCGTGCACTTCCTGCTGCACGGCGACGGCGGCCGCCATGCGGCGGCGTTCAAGCGGGTGCTGGCCGAAGGCGCGACGATCGATGCCTTCGAGCGCGCGTTCGGGCCGCCGGAGCGGATCGAGCTGGCGTGGTACGCCGACCTGCGCGACAAGATCACGACCTTCGCGCCGGATCCGGTCGGAGGCGCGGTCATCGTGACGGTGCCGAAGACACTTTGAACGCGACCGCGACCGGCGCCACGCGGGCGCCGGTCGCGACGCATGCGGTCAGTCGGTTTCGGTCCGGCAGCAGGGCGCGATTTCCCAGTTCGTGCCGTTCGGATACACGCCGTGGCAGCGCTCGATCTTGGTCGCGCCGGCCGGGCAATCGCCCTTGGCGTCCGTGCTGCTGAAGCTGATGATCTTGCCCTGCCCACTGCTGCCGGGCAGGCCGCCGGACACCGTGCCGTCGCTGTGGACGACGACCGCGCGCGGCATCGGCGCCGGCGCCTGGGCCTGTTCCGGCTGCGCGCGCGGCGCCTGCCGGGCACCGCCCGCGGCCGCGCACTCGAATGCGACCAGCGTGGCCAGCAGCACGAAGCGCAATGTCCGCGCGGTCTTGTTGCGCGTTGTCATGGTGACGCCCTCCCCTCTGCGATGGGCGCCGTCGACGGTCGCGCCCGACACCTGCAACTAACGCGGCGGATGCGGACTCCGGCATCCGACGCGGTGAACACGGTTGCGGTCGACGTGGGGGCGTCGGGGCGGCACGCGGCCGCCCGGGTAAAGCTCAGGCCAGTGTCGCTTCCAGCGTCACCGGCACGGCCAGCGCGCGCGAGATCACGCAGCCGGCTTTCGCGGCTTGGGCGATCTGCTCGAACTGCGCGGCGTCGATGCCCGGCACTGTGGCATCGACGACCAGGTGCACGCCGGTGACGGTCGGGCCCGGGTCCATACCCGGTTCCATCGTCGCCTCGGCGCGGGTCTCGATGCGGGTCGGGGTGAAGCCGGCGCGGCCGAGCACGGCGCACAGCGCCATGCTGAAGCAGCCGGCGTGCGCAGCGGCGAGCAATTCTTCCGGATTGGTGCCGGTCTCGTCGCCGAAGCGCGTCTTGAAGGAATAGTTCTGGTCGGCGAACAGCCCGCTCTGCGGCGTGCTCATCGCACCCTTGCCGGACATCAGGTCGCCCTCCCAGCGGGCGGTGGCGATGCGTTTGAAAGCCATGGCGAAGCTCCTGTGAGGTCGACCGAGTCTACGCCGGAAAATGCGCCACCGCGTGCTCGATGAAGGCCCGCACGCTGGGGGTCAGGAAGCGCGCGCTGGGGAACACCGCGTGCACCGGCACGTCGTCGCCGCGCCACGCCGGCAGCACCGGCACCAGCCGGCCGGCAGCGATGTCGTCGGCGGCGATCGATTCGAGCAGGTCGGCGATGCCCAGGCCGTCCAGCGCAGCGTCGCGCTGGGCGAAGCGGCTGTCGACGCGCAGCCGCGGCGGCATGTCGATGTCGACGCGCTCGCCCGCCGGCCCGCGCAGCCGCATCGGCGCCACACGCCCGCCCGGCGCGAAGGCCACGGCGACGTGCCCGGCCAGCGCCACTGGGTCGTCCGGCGTGCCGCGTTCGCGCAGGTACGACGGCGCGGCGTACAGGCCGTAGCGCAGCGTGCCCAGCCGCCGCGCCGCCAGTCGGGAATCCTGCAGCGGCCCGACCCGGATCGCCAGGTCGAAGCCTTCGTGCACGAGATCGACGATGCGCGTGCTGCTGTCGACCTCGATCGAGAGCGCCGGATGCCGCGCCAGCAGCGAGCGCACCCATGCGAAACCGCCGAGCAGGCCGAACTCCATCGGCATCGTCACCCGCAGCAGGCCCTGCGGCTCGCCCCGGGACGCCTGCGCGACGCGTTCGGTGTCCTCGACGGCGGCGAGGATGCCCACCGCCCGCGCATGCACCTCGCGGCCGATCTCGGTCAGGCGCAGCGCGCGCGTGGTGCGCTCCAGCAGGCGCACGCCCAGCTCGGCCTCCAGTTCGCCGATCTGGCGGCTGACCCGCGCCTTCTGGGTGCGCAGCACGTCCGCGGCGCGGGTGAAGCTGCCGCTCTGGACGACGGTGACGAAGGCACGCAGGCGGGACAGCTCCATTGTTGTCTTTTTCGGCAACGAAATGTCTTGATGATCCTGATTTATCAGGAACCCGGCAACCCGGATGCTGCGCGCATCGCCTGCACCGGAGCCCGACCATGTCCTCGTCTTCGCACGCACCCGCCATCCTCGTCGACGAGCCGGCAATCGACGCCATCCTCGCTGACTGGCGCGACGCGATCGGGCCGGCGTTCGACGGCTACCGCGGCCACGTCTACCGGGTCTTCAACGTCTGCCTGCAACTGCGCGCCTGCAACGACGAAGAACGTCGCAAGCTGGCGATCGCCCTCGCCTTCCACGACATCGGCCTGTGGTCGGCGCAGACGGTCGACTACCTGCCGCCGTCCGAGGCCGAAGCCGCGGCCTGGCTCGCGCGCAACGGGCTGGCCGCGTGGACGGACGAGATCCGGCTGATGATCGGCCTGCACCATCGGCTCCGCCCGTGGCGCGACCCGGCGACGCCGCTGGTCGAGGTGCTGCGGCAGGCCGACCTCGTCGACTTCTCGCTCGGCGCGGTGCGCGCCGGGGTGCCGCGCGCGTTTCTGCGCCGGCTCTCGGCGACGTTCCCGAACGCCGGCTTCCACCGTTTCCTCCTCGCCCGCGCCCTCGGCTGGTGGCTGCGCCATCCGCTGCGGCCGATGCCGTTCCTGCGCTGGTGACGCCAGCGCGGGCGACCCTTTCTCCTTCCACGACACGGACTTCCGCCATGACCACTGCGTCCCGTCCCATCGCCATCCTCGGTGCTGGCAACGTCGGCACCGCCCTTGCCCGCAACCTGATCGCGCTCGGCGAGCGCGTGCGTTTCGGCGTGCCCGATCCCGGCAAGCACCGCGACCTCGCCGCCGCGCTCGGCGCGGACGTCGGCAGCGTCGCCGACGCCCTCGACGGCGCCGACATCGTCATCCTCGCCGTGCCCTACGCCGCGGCGCTGGAGATCGCCGTCGCCGTGCCGGACTGGCAGGGCCGCATTCTGGTCGACGCCACCAATCCGCTGGCGCCCGGGCTGTCGGGCCTGACCCTCGGCACCACCAGCTCGGCCGGCGAGCAGATCGCGGCACGCGCTGCCAACGCCCGCGTCGTGAAGTGCTTCAACGTCACCGGCGCCGAGAACATGGCCGACCCGCGCGCGCTCGACGCGCCGGTGTTCATGCCCGTCGCGTCCGACGACGCGGACGCGCGCGCGACCGTGCTCGCACTGGTCGCACGCATGGGCTTCGACGCGGTCGATGCCGGCGCGCTGCAGACCGCGCGCTGGCTCGAACCGTTCGCGATGACGTGGATCCATCTCGCCTTCGCCGCCGGCCACGGCCGCGCGTGGGCGTTCTCGCGCACACGACGCCACGCCTGAGCGCGGGCATGAAGCGATCGGCCACGCCGATTGACATCGATCAATTCCGCGACGCGTCGTGCCGCGGCGCGGCTTGACCCGCATCGACGAACTTCCGATGCTTGTCGGGCGCCAACAGGCGCCCCGCCATGACCGCCCGCCGAGCGCCGCTCGGAAGGCCGGGCTCCCACCGCGGACAGCCATGACGGCATTCCTTCACCGCCTTCGCGAAAGGAGCGTCGCTCATGTCCTACAGCACAGCACAAATCCGCAATGTGGCCCTCGCAGGCCACCCCGGCGCCGGCAAAACCACGCTCTTCGAAGCCCTGCTGCATGCCGGCGGCGCCGTCCAGACGGCAGGCACCATCGAACGCGGCACCACGGTGTCCGACTTCGATCCGATCGAGAAGGAACGCGGCCATTCCATCGACGCCGCCATCGCCAGCACGGATCACGCTGGCATCCATGTCAACCTGATCGACACCCCCGGCTATCCCGATTTCCGCGGCCCCACCCTGTCCGCGCTCGCGGCGGTGGAGACCGTCGCCGTGGTGGTCGATGCCGACGCCGGCATCGGCTACGGCACCCGACGCATGATGGAGTACGCCCAGGCCCGCCGCCTCTGCCGCGTCATCGTCGTCAACAAGATCGACCACGACGGCGCCGATCTCCGCGCCCTGCTCGACGAGTTGCGCGAGACCTTCGGCAACGAAGTCCTGCCGCTCAACCTGCCCGCACACGGCGGCAGCGCCGTCGTCGACTGCTTCGGCGCGCCCATGGGCGACAGCGACCTCGGCCCCGTCGCCGACTGGCACCAGCGCATCATCGACCAGGTGGTCGAGATCAACGAACAGGTGATGGACCATTTCCTGGAAGTGGGCGAGGAAGGCCTCGCCGGCCAGGAACTGCACGACGCGTTCGAGCAATGCCTGCGCGAAGGCCATCTCGTGCCCGTGTGCTTCGTGTCCGCGCGCACCGGCGCCGGCGTGAAGGAACTGCTCGACATCGCCGAGAAACTGTTCCCGCATCCGGGCGAAGCCAACCCGCCGCCGTTCGTGAAGGGCATCGGCGACGCCGCCGAAGCCATCACCGCCATGCCCGATCCCGCCGCGCACGTCATCGCCGACGTGTTCCGCATCGTCAACGATCCCTTCGTCGGCAAGCTCGGCATCTTCCGCGTCTACCAGGGCACGGTGAAGAAGGACACGCAGTTGTTCGTCGACGACGGCCGCAAGCCGTTCAAGGTCGGCCACCTGTTCAAGATGAAGGGCAAGGACCACGTCGAGGTCGATCACGCCATTCCCGGCGACATCGCCGCGGTCGCGAAGGTCGACGACCTGCATTTCGACGCCGTGCTGCACGACAGCCACGACGAGGACCAGATCCACCTCGCGCCGCTGGAATTCCCGAAGCCGATGTTCGGCCTCGCGGTCGAGGCGGCCAGCAAAGGCCACGAACAGAAACTCGCGATCGCGCTGCACAAGCTGGCCGAGGAAGATCCCTGCTTCCACGTCGAGCACGAGGTCGAGACCAACGAAACCGTGATCCGCGGCCTGTCCGACCTGCACCTGCGCATCCACCTGCAGCGACTGAAGGACCGCTTCAGCGTGGAGGTGACGACGCGTCCGCCGCGCATCGCCTTCCGCGAGACGATCGCCGCGAATGCCGAAGGGCATCATCGCCACAAGAAGCAGACCGGCGGCGCCGGCCAGTTCGGCGAAGTGTTCCTGCGCATCGAACCCCTGCCCCGCGGCACCGGCTTCGAGTTCGTCGACGAAGTGAAGGGCGGCACGATTCCCGGGCAGTTCCTGCCCGCGGTCGAGAAAGGCGTGCGCCAGGTGCTGGCCGGCGGCGCCGTCGCCGGCTACCCGATGCAGGACGTGCGCGTGATCGTGTACGACGGCAAGCACCATCCGGTCGACAGCAAGGAAGTGGCGTTCATTGCCGCCGGCAAGAAGGCCTTCCTCGACGCCATCCTCAAGGCCCGCCCGCAGGTGCTGGAACCGATCGTCGACCTCGAAGTCGCCGCGCCCGAAGCGCACATGGGCGACATCAGCGGTGGCCTGTCGTCGAAGCGCGCCCGCATCAGCGGCACCGATGCGCTGCGCGGCGGCGAGATCGTGGTGAAGGCGCAGGTCCCGCTGTCCGAACTCGAAGGCTACGCCGCCGAACTCAAGTCCATCACCGCCGGCCGCGGCCGCTACTCACTCGACTTCAGCCACTACGAACCCGTGCCCCCGCAGGTGCAGGCGAAGTTGGTGGAGGCTTACAAGCCTAGGCATGAGGAGGAGTGATCTGAGGTCATTCGATGTTTGCATCTTTAAGGCGGAATCGCCTGTGGCGATTCCGCCTCATCCCTGATAGGTATGCCTCAACCACCACATAGACCTTTATGGACCTAGTCGCCACGCTCAAGCATAAGATCGATGCGCTCGATGAAGGCGATTACATGCCTGGACTTCGAGCGGTGCTACTACATATCGAAACAGCGCATCGCCATTTGGCAAGAGGTCAATCCGGAGGGGATGAGACAGCATACACAGACGCAATATACAGAACGAATCAGGCGTTTGAAGGCAGCGTCAAAGAGGCGTACCGTGTACTAGCCGGACAAGACCCAACACACAAGCGTCCATACGACGTGGAAAAGTATCTTGAGAATAACCGTCTTTTCCGGGAACGCGTCCTCAGCCAACTGACGAACTACCGTACAGAATGGCGAAACCCGTCAACTCATGACTACAAGCTCGATTTTGACGAAAGCGAGGCCTTCCTCGCCATTGTCTCGGTGGCCGCCTTTGCGTGCATGATGATTGATCAGATCGCCGAGAGAATTTCTTTCATGAAAGCTCAGGCAGAAGCAGACGCACGCAAGGATGAACTCAGATCACACCTTGAGACCACGCGGGCATCTCGCCTTGTCGACCGCGCTGCCGATTTGCTCCAGCAGTTCGTTACCACAACGGCCCACACTGGCGGCACCCATCGATTCGAAATGCAGTATCTCGGCGCACTTCACGGGTTTCTTGCATCGATAGCACCTGACATACAAATCTCCATTGAGGAGAAAATTTCCACCGCTCACGAAATTCGTGCCGACCTACTACTTCGTCGCGGCGAAGAACAAGTTATTGTTGAATTGAAGCGATACTTCAAGAAGAACAAACAGATTGCAATTGCACAGGTGGAAAATTATATGCAATTCAGCGGAATTCGAGATGCAATACTTCTATTCGTTTCATCCGAACCCGGAACGGTTTCAATTCATGAACATTACCCCCCCCACATCCAGGGCCGACTCTTAATAATTGAGCCTCAGAGCCACTAAAAAATTCAGATCATGATGGTGGGCCAGAGCCTGAGGTATCCCCACAAATTTTCGCGGAATCCTCTGGCACTCATGTCTCGACGACATTCGTGAGCCGGTTTTGGTCTTGATCTGCCGGGGCCCCTGGTCGCGACGGGCTTCGCGGATCAGGCCCGAAGGGCGCGCGGCAGGAAGCCGCGCGTTTTTCGACCAGCACACGGACGTGCTGTCGAAAAACCCTGCGAAGACCGTGCACCCGACGCGCAGCGTCGGGCGCGACCGACGGGGTGTGCTTTCTTTGGGTCACCTTATCTTTACACAAGTAAAGAAAGGTGACTCGCTCGCGGCAGCGAGCGAAAAAAGGGAACAACGGCAGAGCCTTCAAAGCGGGATCCCGGCCTGACCAGCCGTTCGGCTGTTGAATGCCGCCGGGATGACGGAGGATAAGGTACCCGCCAGTAAGAAGCAGGTCCCTCGCTTGCGGCTCGGGGCGACACAAGATGGGCTAGTTTCCAGCTGTGCCCGGTCGTCACCGGCGGGGCATGCATCGCGTTGTCCGGGCGGGAGATGCTCGGGATCGGCGCCGTCGCGTTCGTGCTCGGCATGGCGTCGGTGATCGCCGGCGTGCGTCGATCGCGATCGCCGGGATCTGGAAGCGCATGAGCGAACCGGAGCGGCTGTCCGCCCCGGGCGGGAAACGACGTTGGGTTCGCAGATCGACACACCGCACCCACCCCGACAACCCGGAGGCGTTTCCATGAGTTCGCTGATTCTTCGCTACCGTCTGAAAGCCGGCGTGACGCCCGCGGATTTCGAGCAGTGGGTGCGGACGGTCGATCATCCGACCATGGGCGGTTTGCAGCGGGTGCAGCGATTCACGACCTACCGGATCGACGGGCTGCTGCTGGGTGAAGGCGCGCCGAGCTGCGATTACGTCGAAGTGTTCGACATCCCCGACCTCGCGGGCTTCACGTCGGAGGACATGCCCGGCGACACCGTGCAGGGCATCATGGGCCAGTTCATGGGCTTCGCCGATGCGCCGGAATTCCTGATCGCGAGCGTCGTCGCGGACAGCTGAAGCGACACCGCGCAGCGCCCGGGCGCGATGCGCCCGGGTCGCCGCGTGCATCACGACCGTCGACGCGAATCGACGGCCGGCCCGGCTCAGAACCCCGTCAGCGTCAGCTGCTGGTGGTAGTACGTGTTGTAGTCCTTGGTGACGAAGATCAGCGGGTTGTCGCCGATTTCTTCGTAGTTGTCGCCCACGACGGCGGCGTTGGCTTCGAAGAAGCTGTAGTAGTTGTTGCTGAGCAGGCTGAGGCCGTTCTGCTTCACTTCGCCGAGATTGCCTTCGAGGCCCGTCGGGCTGGCGAGGCTGGTGGTCCACGAGAACACGGCCTGGTAGCGGTAGCTGCCGTCGGGCTCTTTCGGCAGGCAGTACTTGCTGCCCAGCGTGACCCATTTGCCGTTGCGGTGCTTGCGCACGTTCATCGCGTACAGCAGCGAGCACCCGTCGGTGCGGCTCCAGAACACGTACGGCTGCTGCGGGCCGAAATTGCCCTGGTAGGTGTTGTGGTTCACGGCGGTCCAGCCGCTGCCGTTCCAGAACTGCCAGCCCTGCGGCGATGCGAGGTTGGTGGTGCGCAGCAGCGACACACCGTGGGACTGCGCGCCGGCCCGGAAGTTCGCGGTCGAGACGAACGCGTAGTAGTAGCTGCCTTCGCGCACGATGTTCGACGGATGCATGAAGCCGTAGGTGGCGCCGGAGAACCCGGTGGCGCTGGGTTCGGGCACCAGCACCAGTCGGCGCGATCCTTCGCTCTTCGGGCGCATGGTCCACGTCGCGCCGCCGTCGGCGGACTGCACCCAGCCGATGCCGGCGATCCACGGGTTTCCGTTCCGCAGGAACCCGGGCACGCCCGCGATGGTGTCGGTCTGCCCCGGTCGGTACCACTCGTGATGGGTCAGCCCGTACAGCTGTCCGCCGCTGTTGTAGACGGCGAACAGCCAATGGCGGTTGTTGTAGACCGATTCGAGCTGGTCGCGCTGCGCCGGCGAGACCGGCGCGCCGCTGCCGTTCGGCGAGGAAGATGCGGGCTCCATCGTCCACAGCGTGCGCGCGCCCCAGTTGTGGGCGGGAATCTTGATGCGATGGAACTCGGAATGCGGAATCTGGAAGTAGGTGCTGCCGCCGTACTTGTAGGGATTGAGCGGACCATCGGCCCAGGCACCGTAGGGCGCGGCCGGCAGGCAGCCGCCCGTGCCCTGGCTGACGTGCCGGTAACCGCAGGTGGTGAGGTAACCGTGATTGAGGTTCCCGGCGAAACCGAACAGCGGCGCAAGCGGCTGGGTCAGTTCGATCGCGGGCGCGGCCAGCGCGCTGCCGGAAACCAGCGCGAGCGCGCATGCGAGGCGGCACAGGCCGACCCGGATGCGCGAACGCCGGGACGAAACGGAAGTGATCATGCAGAAGCTCCTTGAAGGCGGGGGATGTCCATGCCGTGTCGCGCGGTGAAGACATCCACGCGCGAGGTCGGCGACCCGCATCCTAGGCGCGATGCACGCACCCGGACGAGACCGGCTTCCCGAAGGGGCAAGCCCGCTTTTCGTTCGTCTCGCGCCGCGCTTCGCCGGCATTCATCCGACGACGCTGCGCGAATCCGCCCGCCTGCTGCCGGCGGATTTCGCGGCGACTACAGTGTCTGCGCGAGCGCCAGCGCCTTCTTCACCTTCTCCGCGTTCGGCGAATCGAGATCGGAGACGTTGATCTGGATTTCGCTCTGGCCCTTCACGAAGAACAGGCGGGCCATGCCGGTGTCGGTGACGTTGTAGGCGTTCGCGCCGAGCGCGGCCTGCGGCTGGTAGCCGGAGGTGGTGGTCGCCGTCTCCGCACGCGAAGCGAGGTTCGAGCGGGCCTTCGCTTCGTTCGCGGCGGTGGCGACGAAGATCTCGACCGTATGCGTCGGCGCGTCCTTCGCGAAATCGATGCTGCCGACGCCGGCCCAGTAGACGCAGCGGGAATCCCACACGTAGCCGCTCATCCGCGGATCGACCTTCTGGTGGACCTCGAAGGCCTGGTCCGGATACACCGTCTTCAGCTTGTCCGGCGTGAGCAACGCGCAGGCATCGACCGGGGTGACGGCCTTCAGCTGTTCGAGTTCGGGGTCCGCGGCGGGGGCCGGCGCGGGAGTGGGTGTCGCGGTCGCGGCAGCCTGCCCGGGCGCGGTCGCCTCGCTGCCTGCGGGCGGCGTGCGATCGCAGGCGGACAGACCGAACAGGGCGACACCGGCCGCCATCATCATCAATCGACGCATGTTGCGTTCTCCATGGACAGGATGCGTGCGCGCAGTCTGGCGCCGGACCTTGCCCGGACTCAATGACCGCACGGATTCACCACCGCAATACGAGGCACGGCGCCCGCACAGGCCATCGACGCCGCCCCGGCGTTCCGGGCTATGCTCCGGGTCCGGTCGCGGCGTTTCCCGGCGGTGCCGCGGCGGGTCCCCTCGACGAAACAAGGCAGGCCACCATGCGCACGACACCGAAGGCGTCCCTGATGCTGGCCTGTTTGTGCACACTGGCCGCCTGTCGTCCGGCGGAAACACCGCCTCCCGCGGCCACGCCGGCCACATCGCCGGCACCGCCCGCGGCCTCCGCAGCGCCCGCAACCATGCCCGTCCCCGCACCCGCGACGCAGATACCGCCGCCCGCGCCGTCCGCCGCGGAGACGAGCGCGCCGGCGCTCGAAGCACTGCTGCGCGCGGATGACACGCTCGCGGCGGCGCAGGTGCGTCTGGGCAAAGGCAACGTGGTCGCGGAAACGTTGAACGGCGCCGAGGGCGAGACCTTCCCGGGCTGGGTGCTGTATCCGGACGACCCGATCCGTCGCATCGAGGTCTACCTCGACGAAACGGATGCACACCCGGCCGCGCTGCGCGTGTTCGCCGAGACCACCGTCTGGCGACGCGCCGACGGCATCGGCATGGGCACCACCAGCGCCGAGCTGCAGGCGAAGAACGGCAAGCCTTTCGAATTCCTCGGCTTCGACTGGGATTACGGCGGCGAGATCACCGATTGGCACGGCGGCGCACTCGACGACGGAAAACCGGCCGGCGCCGGCCTCACGCTGTGCCCGCCGGCGGATGCACCAGCGGACTATCCGTCCGGCGACACCGCGTTCTCGTCCGACGACAAACGGATGGTCGCGCACCCTGCCCGCGTCTGCGCCTTCACGGTCCCGGTCGCGCGCTGACGGTCGATTGCGCGACGGTTCGCCATCGACTGCATCGATCACGCACACCGCGATTTCGCGGTTGCGGCACGGTATCGCGCGAATGCATTGCGCGTCAGGCCAGCACGTGATAATCAGCCCACAGCTTCGGTGTCGAAGCAAACAGGGGAATGCAATGGGCGTTACCGGAATCGGCGGGTTCTTCTTTCGAGCGAAGGACCCGGAAGCGATGCGCAACTGGTATGCGCAACACCTGGGCGTGGGGTCTTCGCCCTACGGCCAGTGGGACACGCAATCGGGTCCCAGCGTTTTCACGCCATTCGCTGCTGATACGGATTATTTCGCGGCCGACCACGCATGGATGCTCAACCTGCGCGTGGACGATCTCGACGCCCTCTGCGCAAGACTGGCCTCTGCGGGGATCACCGTGATCACCAAGCCGGAGTGGGACATGCCGGGCGTCGGACGTTTCGCCCGACTGCATGACCCCGAGGGCAACCCCCTCGAACTCTGGCAGCCCGACGAGACCGACTGAACCGTGCGGCGGCCGGAGGGCCGCCGCATTTCACACCGCCTCGGCTTCGAGCACGCGCGCCTCGGCCGCCTCGCGGGCGGGATTGCGGAACTGCCGCGCGACCAGCCGCGCGTAGTGCGCGTTCGAGCGCAGCAACTCTTCGTGGCTGCCCTCACCGGAGATCCGCCCCCCATCGAGAAAATAGATGCGATCGGCGTGGATGATCGTCGACAGCCGGTGCGCCACCACGATGTTCGTCCGCCCCTGCATCAGCGCGTCCAGCGCCAGCTTCACCTGGTGCTCCGTCTCGCTGTCCAGGCTCGACGTCGCCTCGTCCAGGATCAGGATGTCCGGGTTGCGCAGGAACATCCGCGCGATCGCGATCCGCTGCCGCTGACCGCCCGACAGATTCCCGCCCTGCTCGCTCAGGATCGTGTCCAGCCCCTGCGGCATCTGCCGGATGAAGGTCAGCGCACCCGCCTTCTCCGCCGCCATCTGCACCTGCTCGTCCGAATATGCCCCGGCCAGCCCGTACAGGATGTTGTCCCGCACCGTCCCCGGCATGATCGGCGCGCTCTGCGCCACGTAGCCGATCCGCTCGCGCCACGCCGTCAGCGCGTACGCGTCGATCGGACGCCCGCCATAGACGATCTCGCCGCCGCTGGGCGCATAGAACCGCAGGATCAGCGACAGCACCGTCGTCTTGCCGTTGCCGCTCGCACCGACCAGCGCCGTGGTCGTCCCCGGCCGGAACGTCAGGTCGATCCCGTGCAGCACCGTGGTGTCGCGGCCGGGGTAACGGAACGCCACGTCGCGGAACTCCAGCGCCTCGTGCGTGTCCGGCAGTGCGTCGCCGCCGGCAGGCTCTTCCGCATGCACCAGCAGCGCCGCGATCCGCGCCGATGCACCGCGCGCCTTCTGCAACTCCTCCAGGAACGTCGTCAGCTGGATCATCGGCACCGCGACGTTCACGATGTACAGGATGAACGCCGTCAGCGTGCCGATGGTGATGCTCCCGTCGCTCACCCGCGAACTGCCGTACACCAGGATCACCAGGATCGCCGCCGTCAACGACAGGCTCGTCAGCGGCGCCAGCACCGAACTCACCTTCGCCACCTGGATGCCCAGACGACGGATGTCCTGGATCTCCCGACGGCTGCGCTCGCGCTCACGACCTTCCGCCGTGAACGCCTTCACCAGCCGGATCTCCGACAGCACGTGCGTCAGGATCCCGCCGAGCTTCGCCGTCCGGTCCTGGATGCTCCGCGCCAGCTTCTCCAGCACCGTGATCAGCGGGATCACCACCGCGAACGCCGCCACCACGCACCCCAGCATCGTCAGCGTCAGCCGCGCATCCAGGAACAGCAGCACCACGATCGCACCCAACAGCATCAGCGCGCCGCTGAGCAGGTTCGCCGCCTGCCGCGTCGCCAGTTCCGAGATCAACTGGCAGTCGTTGAGCACCCGGCTCACCCGCTCGCCGGTGCTCTCCTCGTCGAACGAGGCCACCGGCAGCTTCAGCAGCTTCTCCACCAGCATGCCCCGCAGCACCGCGATCATGTCGTAGCCGACCCGGTTCAGCAGGAACGCCGACAGCGCCGACGTCGCCGCCACCCCCACCATCACCCCCGCCAGTGCCATCACGCTGGCCGTGTCCAGCGCTCCCTGCGACAGCTTGTCCACCATCCCCTTGGTCAGCATCGGGAACACCAGCGTCCCCGCCGCGGCCAGCAGCGTCACCACCGCGGCCGCCGCAAGCAGCGGCCACGACGGCCGCGCCATCCGCATCAGCCGCAACAGGGACTCGAGCGACGAAGTGCGATCGTTCACGGGAGCAATTTCCGTTTGCATGCATCACGTCCATTTCATGCCCGCGCATGCGGGCCGGTTCCGGGAGCCGCGCGTCGCCCGGCCGGAGCAGCGCTCCGGGAGACAGGATGCGGGCGGCGTGTGTCAGCCGGGGCTTCCACGCCCGCGACGGACGCGAAAAGCATCCGGGCACACGTCCGAAGTCCGGGGGGCGAACGCGGCGGGTTCCTTCATGGCCGCAGACCCGCGGGTCGCGCGATCCGGCATGTGGCCGGGATCGAACGGACCTGACGGTACTCGCCCTGGCCCTCCAGCGTGACGGCGGACACAAGGCCGGCGAGTGTAGGGACATCGCATTCCTGCCGCAATTCAGGCCGGGGGCGGCGATGTCGCTGCATGCCGCATTCCCGGGCCCGGGCAGGCATCAGCCGTGGCGATCGACCGGCACGGGATCGGATCCCGGGCGGAATTCCGGTGACGAAATTTGATCCGGATCATTGACAGGCCGGGGACTGACAACAAGAATGATTCTCATTACCAAACGGAATCACCTCCCATGTCCCTGCCTCTCCGCCCGCTTGCGGCTGCCGCCGCGCTCGCCTTGCTCTCGATGGCCGGTACCGCCGCCGCCGACGAACAGATGCTCGGCTACACGCCCGGCGTCGAAACCCTGCCGCAAGGCGCGTCGGAAGCCTACCTCTGGATCACCCACAAGGAAGGCAAGCGCCGCGGCGACTACGCCCGCGACGAGATCCGTGCCGAATTCGAGCACGGATTCACCGACACGTTCTCCGCGTCGGTCTACCTCAACGGCTACCACTACGACTACGACTGCGGCCTCGGCTGCGCCGGGCCGCTGGATGACCCGGAAATCACCGGCAGCCGCAACGACACCCGCTTCAGCGGGATTTCGCTGGAAGCCAAGAAGATGCTGACCTCGCCCTTCCGCGACAAGCTCGGCGTCGCCCTCTACGGCGAGGTCACCTACGACAGCGTCGACAGCATCACCGGCGAGACCGGTCAGGGCTGGGAGGTCGAAACCAAGCTGATCCTGCAGAAGTCGCTGGCCGACGACCAGTTGCAGTGGGTCACCAACCTCGAGCTGGAAGCGGAATCCTGGCGCGCCGACGGCGAGAGCCGCACGGAGTACGCCGTGGCGCCGCGCCTGCGCACCGGCGTGTCGTATCGGTTCGCGCCGAACTGGTTCGTGGGCGTGGAAGGCTGGGCCGACGTCGAAGCCCTGAACCCGGTGGATGGCTCCTGGGAATTCGACCATTGGGACGCCTTCGCGGGCCCCTCGCTGCACTACGGCGCGAAGCGCTGGTGGGCGACCGCGAGCTGGGTGTCGCAGCTGGCCGGTTCCAACGAAAGCGAGGGCAACCACCTCGGCCGCCACTACGCCGATCACGAAGGCCACGAATTCCGGGTGAAGCTCGGCGTCAATTTCTGATCGCCGCGATCGCCGCATCCGTTTCCCGAGGAGTCCACGCATGTCCATGCCGGATCGATACCGCGCCACGTGGCTGCTGCCCGCGATGGCAGGACTGGTCGCCGCGCCCGCCGGTGCCGCCACCTATTTCACGCTCGAACAGGCGCAGCAGAAAATGCTGCCGGGCCGTGCCCTGCAGGCCGTCCCGATCACGCTGACCAAGGCGCAGATCGCCCGGATCAAGGCCGACTCCGGCGAAAACGTCCGCCAGCCGGCGCTGCGCGTCTGGCGCACCGCGGAGGGCGAGTGGTTCTACCTCGACCAGGTCCTCGGCAAGCACGAGTTCATCACGTATGCCGTCACGCTGGATCGCAACGGCGCGGTCACCGGGATCGAGATCCTCGACTACCGGGAGTCCTACGGCGATGCGGTGCGGCGCCCGCAATGGCGCGGCCAGTTCCTCGGCAAGCGCCACGGCGCACCGCTGCGCGTCGACCAGGACATCGTGAACCTGTCCGGCGCCACGCTGTCGTCGGTGCATCTGGCCGGCGGCGTGCGCCGGGTGCTGGCGACGCATGCGGTCGTCACGGCCACCGCCGTGGCCGGCGCCGCAGCGACGCCCTGAGCGCCCGCGCATGGCGACCACCCGCATGCAGCCGTGGCTGGGCACCTACGTCGCGATCCGGGCGAGCCGGGCCGACGGTGGCGATGCGACGGCCGCGATCGACGCGGCCTTCGCCGCCATCGCGGACGTGCATCGGACCGCGAGTTTCCATGCCGCGGATTCCGAGCTGACGCGACTGAACCGCGAAGGCGAAGTGCATGCGGGGCCGCTGCTCGCGCGCATCGTCCGCGCATCGCTGGCATTCGCGCGTGCCAGCCGGGGCGTGTTCGATCCCGTCGCGGCGGGCAGGCTCGCCGTCGACGCGCCGCCGGCCGCACTCGCGGGGGCGACGCCGCCGCATGCCGATGCCGACTGGCGCGATGTCCGCTGCCTCGCCGACGGTCGCATCGTGGCACGGCGCCCGCTGTGGATCGATCTCGGCGGCATCGCGAAGGGGTATGCCGTGGACCACGCCGTCCGTGCACTGCGCCGTTCGGGCGTCGACGCGGGCGTGGTCAATGCCGGCGGCGACCTGCGGGTCTTCGGCAGCGAGACGCGGACCATCCACGTGCGCCCGACCGCTCCGCATGCGCCGCCGGTCGCGCTGCTGTCGCTACGGGAAGGCGCCTGCGCCGGCAGCGGGCGCGAACTGCTGGACATGGACGCACCCTCCCCGTGGGTCGATCCCGACGCCGGTCGGCGTCCGGTCGATCCGTCCTCCGTCACCGTCACCGCGCCGCGGGCGATCTGGGCCGATGCCCTCGCCAAGATCGTGCTGTTGCGCGGCGAGGCCGCGGCGCCGCTGCTGCGCAGGCTGCGCGCGAGCGCGGCGATCCGCGAGGCTGACGGCAGCATCCGGTTCGTGGCGGCGCCATGACGCCTTCGCATGCCCCGGCACGCCTGCGGCTCCCCGTCTGGCTGCGACGATCGATCTACATCGTCGGCAGCGGCTGCGCGACTTCGGGCGCCTTGTGGCTGTGGCTGCATCATTTCGGGCAACGCGAGGGCGAATTCGGCCTGGAACCGCATCCCTGGGAGCATCCCGACCTCGTGGTGCACGGCACGACCGGGCTCCTGCTGCTGTGGCTGGCGGGCACGCTGTGGTTCCCGCACATCCGGGCAGGCTGGCGACAGCACGGGCTGCGCGCGACGGGCCTGCCGATGCTGGCCCTGTTCGCCCTGCCCGCCGGCACCGCTGCCGGCCTGTACTACCTCGGGAACGAGACGTGGCGCAGTTGGGCATCGCTGGCGCACTGGATCGCCGGCCTCGGTGCGATCGTCTGGTTCCCGGTGCACCTGTTCGCAGGGCGTCGTGCGCTGTCGCGGGGCCGCGCACGACGCCACGCGCACTGAGTCCGGGCACGTCGACGCCAGACCGGGACCGGACCCGATGGACCGACGACATGGTGGCGATCGGGGCTTGCAATCACGAAGAAGAAGCGCAAAGATGAGAATCATTCTCAATTGAGGGCTTCCAGCATGCCGGTACCGCCCTTCCCCACGGGCCTGCCCATCGCAACGAACGCGTCATCGCCGTGCGCGCCGGATCCGGGCCATGTGATCGACAGCCGCGACCTGCTCCACGGGCATGCCGAGGTCCTGATCCGCCACGGCACGGACCACTACCGCCTGCGACATACCCGCAACGGCAAACTGATCCTCACCAAGTAACCCCGTCGTTTCCCTCCACGCCTGCAAGCCACCGCTCCGGCGGACGCCAGCCCGGCGCTCTCTCTTCCAGACGAGCCCTCCATGCGTCCGAATCCGTTGTCCCTGGCCCTCGCCGGCTGCCTGTGCGCGCCCGCCGGCTTCGCTTCCGCTTCCGATACCGCGCCCGCGCCCGCGCACCACGACGTCACGGACCTCGATCGCGTGGTCGTCGTCGCCACCCGCACCGAACACGGCCTCGCCGATGTCCCCGCCACCGTCGACGCCATCGACCGCGCCGACATGGACGCCCGGCTCGTCCGCGACCTGAAGGATCTGTTCCGCTACGAACCCGGCCTCTCGGTCTCGTCGTCGTTCGGCCGCTTCGGACTGGGCGATCTCCGCATCCGCGGCCTCGGCGGCAACCGGGTGCTGATCCAGACCGACGGCATCCCGGTGTCCGATGCCTTCACCATCGGCAGTTACGCCAGCGCCAATCGCGATTTCGTCGACCTCGACACACTCAAGCAGGTCGAAGTGCTGCGCGGCCCGGGCAGTGCGCTGTACGGCTCCGACGCGCTCGGCGGCGTGGTCTCGTTCCGCACCAAGGACCCGGAAGACTATCTGCGCGACGGCCGCACCCGTCACGTCGGCCTGAAGCTCGGCTACGAGGGCGAGACCGACGGGATCTTCGGCGGCGCCACGCTGGCGGGCAGCGGCGATCGCTGGTCGTGGCTGGTCACGGCCTCGCATCGGGAAGGCCATGCGCAGGAGAACCAGGGCGATCGCGACGTCGACGGCGCGCTGCGGACCACGCCGAATCCCCAGTCGCACGAGGGCGACAGCGTGCTGGCGAAGCTGGTGTACGCACCGGACGGCAGGCAGCGCCTGCGGCTGACCATCGAGGGCAACGAGGGCGCGACCACCACCGACATGCGTTCGGGGCTCGGTTTCTCGCCGCTGACCGGCGCCACCGTGCTGTCGCTGGCCGGCGACGACCGGCAGCGCCGGACGCGCATCGGCCTGGTCCACGAGATCGATGCCACCGGCTGGCGCTGGGCCGACACCGTTCGCTGGACGGCCTATCACCAGGACAGCCACACCGAACAGGACACCGACGAGGTGCGGCGCACCGCCGGCGGCACGCTGCAGCGGCGCGAACGAGCCTTCGATTTCGACCAGCGGCTCGTCGGCATCGACGCGGTGTTCGGCAAGGACGTGACGATCGGCGGCACGCAGCATGTGTGGACGTGGGGCGTGGAGGCGACCCGCACCGAGACCCGCCAGCGGCGCGACGGTCTGGCGACGAACCTCTCGACCGGCGCGAGCACGCCGTCGATCCCGCCCGATGTCTTCCCGGTGCGCGATTTCCCGAACAGTCGCGTCGACAAGACCGCGCTGTTCGTGCAGGACGAGATCGGCTTCGGCGACGGCGCGCTGCGCCTCGTGCCCGCGGTGCGGGTCGATCGCCATGCGTTGCATCCCCGGGTCGATGCAATCTTCGCGGCCGACAATCCGGGCGTGGTCGTGGTCGACGTGACCCGGACGCACGTGTCCCCGAAGCTCGGGCTCGTGTGGCGTTTCGCGCCCGACTGGTCGCTGTTCGCCGGCCATGCGCAGGGCTTCCGCGCACCGCCCTACAGCGACGTGAACATCGGCTTCACCAACCTGGCCTTCGGCTACACCGCGATCGCCAATCCCGACCTCAGGCCCGAGACCAGCCGCGGGCTCGAAGCGGGCGTGCGCCATGGTGGCCGCGCGGTCTGGTTCTCGCTCACCGCCTACGACAACCGTTACCGCGATTTCATCGAATCGATGCGCTTCATCGGCGTGAACGACGCCGGGCTGATGGTCTTCCAGTCGCAGAACGTGGCGGATGCGCGCATCCGCGGCGCGGAGCTGAAGGCCGGCGCGGACCTCGGCGCCATCGACGCGCGCCTGCGCGGCTGGTCGCTGCGCGGCGCCGCGGCGTACGCGCATGGACAGGACCGCACGGCCGATCGCCCGCTGGACACGGTGGACCCGCTGCGCGGCAGCCTCGGCCTGGCCTACGAGCGCGGCCGCTGGGGCGCGGAACTCGCCGGCACGTTCGCGGCGCGCAAACGGCGCGTGTCCGATGCCGCGCTGTACCGCCCGGCAGGCCATGGCGTCTGGGACCTGTTCGCGCACTGGGCCATCGCTCCCGGCGCGCGCATGGACCTGGGCGTCCTCAATCTGGGCGACAAGCGCTACACCGACTGGGCCGACGTCCCCGGCGTGGCCGCCGACAGCGCCGTCCTCGATCGCTACACGCGGCCCGGCCGTTCTCTGGCCGTGAGCCTGGCGCTCTCCTGGTGAGCGCGCACGCGCCCCGGACGCGCACGGCAAGGGATCGCCTGCCGAGCGTCGCCGCCTTGTCGGCACTCGGGCCGCTGCTGTGCCTGTCGCTGGCCCGCGACCGACTGCTCGCGGGCTGGCATCGCGCGCGCAGCTGCGACTACCTCGCCCATGTCGGCAGCGACGGCCTGCGCGAATGCCTGCGTTTCCGCGATGCCGCGGGCGAGCCGTGCTGGTGCCTGCATGCGCTGCCGGAGGACGACTTCCTCGCCTGGGAGCGCGTCATCGCCCGGGTGCCGGCCGCTGCCGCCAACGATCCCTGCTGTGGCCTGGTCGACCGTCTCTGGCGCGATCTCGCGGCAGCGCTCTGCGGCCATCGCTGGCAGGCACAGGTCATCCGCATCCATGCCCCGGACCCGTGCCATGGCGAGGATCGCTGGCGCCTGGCCGTCAGCCAGCCCGCGATCGCGCGCTTCAGCCACGACGTCGCGCAGCGCATCGCGCTCGCCGAAGGCGCGACGCTCCTGCCCGATGCACGACGGTCCGCACCGGCGACGCCCCCCTTCGCCCGAAGCGCGCACCGACACGACCGCGCCGTCGACACCTTGCCCACCTTCCTCAACGGACATTCGCCATGACCCACCGCCGTTCCTTCCTCGCCGGCGCATGCGCGCTCGGCCTCGGCCTGCTTCCCGCCTGCGCGGTGCGCGCCGGCAACCCGCCGGCCGAGGATCGCACCGCGATCCTCGCCATGCAGGGCGATTACCTCGTCGATTTCGACTTCACCGAGACCGTGGTCTTCCAGCCCGGCTACGTGCGCAAGCCGCACAAGCACAGTGGCGGCAACGAGACGGTGATCGTCGTGGAAGACACGCCGGGGCACATCGTGTTGCAGCACCTGCTGGTCTCCGACGACGGCAACCTCGTGACCAAGCACTGGCGACAGGACTGGACCTACGAAGCGCCGGATCGCTTCGAGTTCACGGCCGACCAGACCTGGACGCGACATCCGCTGCCGTCGGCGCAGACACGCGGCGCCTGGACCCAATGCGTCTTCGAAGTGAGCGACGCCCCCCGCTACTGCGGAACGGGTCGCTGGGAGCACGGACTCGGCGTGTCGACGTGGACCTCGGATCGCAGCTGGCGCCCGCTGCCGCGCCGGGAGTACACCACGCGCAGCGACTACAACGCGGTCGAGGCGATCAACCGCCACGTGATCACGCCCGACGGCTGGTCGCACGAACAGGACAACACCAAGACGATCCGCGACGCCACGGGCCGGCCCGCGGCCGTGATCGTGCGGGAAACCGGCTTCAACGACTACCGCAGGACCACCACGTTCGATTTCACGCCGGCGCGGCGCTACTGGGAACGCACCGCCCCGTTCTGGGCACGCGTGCGCATGCGATGGGAGCGCCTGCTCGCGCAAGGCGGCGTGCACCTGCGGACAAAGATCGACGGCATGACGATGATCCTGCCGCTGTTCGACCAGGCGGCTCGCGTCGAAGCCGGCGAGCCGGTCACCGACGTCGAAATCGACGCCCTGTTCGCGCAGTGGACGTCCCCGACCGCGCGGTGATGAGACATTCGCCGCGGGTGGCCCGGCCGGTGAAGTCCGGGCTCACGCGGCGAAGCCCAGCCGCTCCGCCAGCGCCCGCGCATGCACACCGCGGATGCCGGTCATGTGATTGCCCTCGCCGCACAGCAACTGTACCCGCAGCGCATGCGCCGACCAGCCGTCGCGCCGCGCCAGCGCGGCGTGCTGGTTCGCTTCGGCATCCAGCGCGGGATTGCGCAGGTGCACCACGCGCAGCGTCCCGTCGTAGTTCCCCGACGGGACGTAGCGCGTGCGCATGCAGGCCGCGAACATGCGCAGCGCACCGACGATCGACGACGGTTCCGAACGCAGCGGCAGCAGGCCGGCCTCGCCCATGCGCCGGTGGACGAGTTGCAGTCGTGCCGACGGCGACAGCGGCCGCAACGTCTCCGCATCGAGCCCCAGCCGGCGATCGGCCGACAGCTCGAGCAGCATCGCCCAGTGCACCAGCACCGAGAGGTCGTCCCATTCGCGATGGTCTCGCGCCGGATCGGGCGTGCGCGAATCCAGCAGGTCCAGGCTGACGATCGTGCGCCCCGCCGCACGCAGGCGCAGCGCGGCCTCGAATGCGATCCAGCCGCCGAACGAATGGCCGACGAGGCGCAACGGCCCCTGCGGCAGGAGTTGTCCGATCTGCATGACGACCGCGTCGGCCGCCGTCTCGACGGTCGTGCACGGGGGCGCAAGGCCGTCGATGCCGCGCGGCTGCATGCCGTGCACCGTGGCCTGCGGATGCGCCGCCTGCGCGAGATCGAGCAGGCTCACCACGCTGGCACCGGCGCCGGGGATGCAGACGATCGGCGTGCGCTGCGGTCCGCCGAGCTGGAGCGGCAGCGCCATGACCGCGGGCGGCGGCGACGGCATCGGCGCAGCGGTCGCGGTGCGGAGGATCCAGGCCGCCACGTCCACGCCCGCTGCCGGACAATGCTGCATCGGCAGCATCGCCGGTTCCGGCGGCGCCCACGCGGCGCAGGCGACGGCGAGTCGTTCGTCGAGCGCGGTCTGGCCTGCGGTGGGCAGCGCCGCATCGGGCACCAGTGCCACGCAGGCCACGCGGCGATCGCGGCCGAGCAACTCCAGCGCCAGCGCCTGCGCGAACGTCGACGCGCACGTGCCCAGCGCCGCGAGCGCGATGCCCGGACACGACGACGCGTCCGGCAGCTGATCCAGCCGGTCACGGGCCATGCCGGGCAGCGTCGACAGCGCGGGATCGGCATCGTCCACGCGCAACGTGCGCACCGCGAATCCGCAACCGTGCAGATCGAAAGCGGGCGCTTCGCCGGCATGCAACAGCACGAGCATCGGCGCACGCCCCTGGCGCGCCATCGTGCTCATGCCGTCGTGCCCGCGGCATCGTCGACGGCCGCGTCCGTGGAGCCCGACCCTGCTGCGGGCGCGCGACGGAATCGCCGCAGCAGCCGTTGCTCCACGTCGTCGACCAGCGTGAACGCCGCCGGGACGACGACCAGGCTCAGCGCGGTCGACGAGATCAACCCGCCGATCACCGCGATCGCCATCGGCGCGCGGAACCCCGAATCGGCCGCGAAGCCGAACGCGATGGGCGCCATGCCCGCACCCATCGCGAGCGTGGTCATCAGCACCGGCCGCGCACGCTTGCGGCAGGCATCCAGCAGCGCCTCGTGCCGGCCCATGCCCAGTCGGTCGCGCGCGATGACCGCGTAGTCGACCAGCAGGATCGAGTTCTTCACCGCGATGCCGATCAGCATGATCAGACCGATCAGCACCGGCAGCGAGATGTCGGTGCCGGTGACCAGCAGCGCCGCGACCGCACCGGTCGCGGCAAGCGGCACCGCGACCAGGATGGTGACCGGCTGGCCGACGTGGTTGAACAGCAACAGCAACACGGCGTAGACACAGAAGATGCCCGTGAACATGGCGACGACGAAGCCGACCATCATCTCGACGAACACCTTCGCGTTGCCGGCCCGCTGCAGCGAGACGCCCGGCGGCAGGTCGCGCAGCGCCGGCAGCGCGTGGATGGCGTCCTCCACCTCGCCCATCGGCCGGCCGTCGAGGTCGACGGTGATGGTGACGTTGCGCTTGCGGCCGAAACGGTCGATCTGCGATGGCCCGCTGCCGGCCTCGATCGACGCGACCGCCGACAACGGCACGGCGTCGCCCGACGCGGTGGGCACGCGCAGCTGCGCGAGCAGTTCTGGATCGGACAGCGCGCCGCCGGCGAGTTTCACGCGGATCGGCACCTGCCGCCCGGGCAGGTTGAGCTTGGCGAGGAACTGCGCGTAGTCGCCGCGGGTGGCGACGCGCGCGGCGGCGGCGATGTCGGCCGTGGACACGCCGAGGTCGGCGGCGCGCGCGGCATCGGGACGGACGATGACTTCGGGCCGCACCAGCGCGGCCGTCGAGGTGACCGCACCCAGCCCGGGCTGCTGCCGGATCGCACGCTCGACCTCGCGCGAGGCGCGCGCGAGCGTCGCCGCATCGTCGCCGGCGAGCACCAGTTGCAACGCGCGACCCGGCTCGCTGCCCTGGAAGCCGACGCGCACCCCGGGCAGGTCGGCGAGGCGCGTGCGGACTTCGGCTTCCAGCGCTTGCAGCGTGCGTTCGCGGTGCGGCTTCCACTGCACTGCGAGCGTGGCCCGCCGTACTTCCTCGACGTCGGCCCCGCCCTCGCCGTCACCGCTGCCCGCACCGGCGGTGGCGAAGACGTGCGCCAGTTCCGGCATGCCGGCGATGCGTTGGCGCGCATCCTCGGCGGCCGCCTGGGTGATCGCCAACGACGTGCCGGGCGGCAGTTCGAGCACGACGCTGCTCTGATTGCCGTCGTCGGGCGGGATGAAGGTGGTCTGCAGCAGCGGTACCGCCGCGATCGACGCGACGAACAGCGCCGCCGACAGCAGCAGCGTGCGGTTGCGGTGCCGCAGCGCGCGATCCACCCAGCGCAGGTACCAGCGCATGGTCGCGGTGTCCTCGCGCGGCGCGGCCGTCGCCTTCAGCAGGAAAGCGGCCATCATCGGCGTGATCAACCGCGCCACCAGCAGCGAGAACAGCACCGCGGTCGCCGCGGTCCAGCCGAATTCGCGAAAAAAACGGCCGGGGATGCCCGGCATGAACGCCACCGGCACGAACACTGCGGCCAGCGCGCACGAGGTGGCGACGACCGCCAGCCCGATCTCGTCGGCCGCTTCCAGCGCCGCGGCCCGCGGCGACTTCCCCATGCGCAGGTGGCGATCGATGTTCTCGACCTCGACGATCGCGTCGTCGACGAGGATGCCGACCACCACCGCGAGCGCGAGCAGCGTGACCACGTTGAGGCTGAAGCCCAGCCAGTGCATCGCGGCGAAGGTCGGGATGATCGACAGCGGCAGCGCGATCGCCGAGATGAAGGTCGCGCGCCAGTCGCGCAGGAACCACCACACCACCAGCGTCGCCAGCAGCGCGCCTTCCCAGAGCATCGCCATCGACGCGGCATACGACGCCTCGACTTCCGGCGTGGTCGACGCGACCTCGGTGAAGCGCAGGCGCGGATACGCCTTCGCGAGTGCCGCAACCTCGGCGCGGACCGCGTTGCCGACATCCACTTCGCTCGACTCGATCGTGCGCTGCACGGCGAATCCGATCGCCGGCCGGCCGTCGAGACTGGCGCGCTGCACGGGTTCGGCGGTGCCGTCGTGCACGTCGGCGATGGCCGACAGCCGCAGCGGGCGGCCGTCGGGCGTGAAGATCGTGAAGTCGGCGAGATCGGACGCCGTGGACACGGTGCCGACGGTGCGCACCGCCTGTTCGTTGCCGCCGACCGTCGTCCGTCCGCCGGGCTGCTCCTGCTGCAGGTTCGCCAGTTGCTGCGACAACGTCGCCGGGCTCACGCCCAGCGCCTGCAGCGCCTCAGGCCGCAGGTCGACGCGCACTTCGCGCTCGACGCCGCCGATGCGGTGCATGGCACCGACCCCCGGCACGCCGAACAGCCGCTTGCCGATGACATCGTCGATGAACCAGCTCAGTGCCTCGTCGTCCATGTCGTCGGCGGCGACGGCGAAGGTCACGACGTCCTCGCCGTCGACGTTCGCCAGCGCCACGACCGGCGCCTCGATCTCCCTGGGCAGGTCGGCGCGGATGCGGTCGACCGCGTCGCGCACCTCGTCCTTGGCGATGTTGCCGTCGCGGTCGAGCTCGAACTTGACCGAGGTGATCGACACGCCCTCGTTCACCGTCGAGCGCATCTCGTCGACGTGCGGCACGCCGGCCAGCGCGTCCTCGATGCGCCGCGTGACCTGCGTTTCCAGGGTGCTGGGCGATGCACCCGGCAGGCCCACGGTCACCGTGACCACCGGCACGCTGATGTCCGGGAATTCGGAGATCGCGAAGCGGAAGAAGCCGAGGCCGCCGGCGGCGACCAGCAGGATGAACGCCAGGATCGCGGGCAGCGGACGGCGGATCGACCACGCGGAAACGTTCATGTCATCGCGCCGCCGGAACAGGTTTCGCCGCGCCGCCGGCGCCCGGCGCGACCACGCGGACGAGATCGCCATCGTTGAGGAATCCGGCGCCGCGCGTGACCACGCGATCACCGGACCCCAGGCCATCGCTGACGTCGATGCCGGTGCCGACCGCGCCGGCGGTGCGGATCGGACGCTCACGGGCGTGGCCGCTCGCGTCGACGACATAGGCATAGGCGCGGCCGTCGCGGCGGACCACGGCGTCGACCGGGATCACCAGGCCCCGCGCTTCGCCCAGGACGATGCTGCCCGCATTGAACATGCCGGCACGCAGCGATCCCGGTTGTGGCAGATCTGCATAGACGAGGCCGGTCATCCGCCGCGCGTCGATGCCCGGCGCGACCTTGCGCACGCGGCCTTCGACCGGCACGCCGTCCGCGCCGACGAGGCGCACCGGCATGCCCGGCGTGATCCGGGCGAGGTCGGCGCCGGTGACCTCGGCGCGCCATTCGAGGCGGCCGTCGCGGATCAGTTTCAGCAGCTCGTCCGATGCGCCCGTCACCTGCCCCGGCTGCACGCTGCGCGCGGAGATCGTCCCGCCCTGCGGCGCGCGGATCTCGGTGAAGCCCAGCTCGATCCGCGCCGCATCCAGCGCGGCGCGCAGCGTGCGCAGCTGCGCTTCGGCGCCGATCGCTTCGGACTCGGCCTGGTCGGCGTCCTGTCGCGACACGAAGTCGCGGGACGCGAGTTCGCGGGTGCGCTTCGCGCGCTTGGCCGCGACCGCCGCGCTGGCCTGCGCCTGCGCAAGTGCGGCTTCCGACTGCGCGACCCGTGCCTGCTGCGTGCGCGCATCCAGCCTGACCAGCAGGTCGCCGCGACGCACGGTGTCACCGACTTCCACCGCGACCTCGGTCACGCGCAGGCCGGAGACTTCGGCGCCGACGGCGATTTCCTCCCAGGCCGCGACCGTGCCGGAGGCGCGCACTTCGCGCGGAACGGCCTGCACGCGCGGGGACGCGACTTCGACGGCCAACCCGGGCGTGGCCGGCATCGCCGCGGGCGCGTCGCATCCGCCCAGCACGAACGCGCACGTCAGGCCCAGCGCGAAGGCGCGAAGCGGCGCGAGGAGGCGGTCGTCAGGCACGGCCATGGATCCGGCCCATGCCCACCAGGATCTTGCGCGGGCCGGAGAATGGCTGCCGGCCGTGCGTGTAGAGCATGTTGTCGAGCAGGACGACGTCGTCCTTCTGCCAGTCGAAATGGAATTTCACGTCGTCGTAGACGGCGCGGATGATGTCGAGGTCGGCGACGTCGATCGGCGAGCCGTCACCGAAGTAGACGTTCCGCGGCAGCTCCTCCTCGCGATACACCGACAGCATGTCGCGCGAGACATCGCTGGCCAGCCCGGAGACATGGAACAGGTGCGCCTGGTTGAACCAGATCTTCTCGCCGGTGACCGGATGGATCTCGGTCGCGGGCGTCACCTGGCGCGTGCGCAGGCCGTTGTCGCCGATCCATTCGAAGGCGATGTCGTGCGCCGCGCAGAACGCCTCGACCTCCTGCCGGTCCTCGGTCTGGAACACTTCGCTCCACGGCAGATCGACGTTGCCGTAGTTGCGCACGTACTGCAGCTGCTTCGATTCGAATTTCCCGACGAGCTCCGCCGGCAACCGCGCCAGCACTTCGCGACTGTCGGCCAGCGGCGTGGCACCACCGAGGCCGGGGCCCGGCGGCACCATGCAGAAGAAGCCGATCTGCATCGGCCACACGTTCGCGTACGCGGATTCGTTGTGCTGCGGGATCGTCTCTCCGGGATGGTATTCGGTCGCCGTGTAGACGTTGCCGCCCAACTTCGTGCGCGGCGTCGAACGGTAGGTGTACTCGGCCAGGTCGTTGCCGAAGATCGCTTCGAGGAACTGGCCGAACTGCTTGGTGCCGTGGAACCGCAGGCCGCGGACCAGCAGCGCGCCCTGATCGCGCAGGATGTCCTGCACGTCGTCCCGATGCTCGCTGGCCCAGACCAGCGACGCGGTCTGCGGCTTCACCTGGGCGAGGATCCTTCGCCCCGCCACGTCCTGTAGCTCGTCACGCATGTTCATGTGGATGTCCTGTCCTGGAATATGTCTGGAAAACATTCGATCGCCCCGGTACGACCGGGACTGGAACCGGTGCACCTCGCCTCACACCGCCTCTGCTTCGAGCACGCGCGCCTCGGCCGCCTCGCGGGCGGGATTGCGGAACTGCCGCGCGACCAGCCGCGCGTAGTGCGCGTTCGAGCGCAGCAACTCTTCGTGGTTGCCCTCACCGGAGATCCGCCCCCCATCGAGAAAATAGATGCGATCGGCGTGGATGATCGTCGACAGCCGGTGCGCCACCACGATGTTCGTCCGCCCCTGCATCAGCGCGTCCAGCGCCAGCTTCACCTGGTGCTCCGTCTCGCTGTCCAGGCTCGACGTCGCCTCGTCCAGGATCAGGATGTCCGGGTTGCGCAGGAACATCCGCGCGATCGCGATCCGCTGCCGCTGACCGCCCGACAGGTTGGATCCCTGCTCGCTGAGAATGGTGTCCAGGCCCTGCGGCATCTGCCGGATGAAGGCCAGCGCACCCGCCTTCTCCGCCGCCATCTGCACCTGTTCGTCCGAGTATGCCCCGGCCAGCCCGTACAGGATGTTGTCCCGCACCGTCCCCGGCATGATCGGCGCGCTCTGCGCCACGTAGCCGATCCGCTCGCGCCACGCCGTCAGCGCGTACGCGTCGATCGGACGCCCGCCATAGACGATCTCGCCGCCGCTGGGCGCATAGAACCGCAGGATCAGCGACAGCACCGTCGTCTTGCCGTTGCCGCTGGCACCGACCAGCGCCGTGGTCGTCCCCGGCCGGAACGTCAGGTCGATCCCGTGCAGCACCGTGGTGTCACGGCCGGGGTAACGGAACGCCACGTCGCGGAACTCCAGCGCCTCGTGCGTGTCCGGCAGCGCGTCGCCGCCGGCAGGCTCTTCCGCATGCACCAGCAGCGCCGCGATCCGCGCCGATGCCCCGCGCGCCTTCTGCAACTCCTCCAGGAACGTCGTCAGCTGGATCATCGGCACCGCGACGTTCACGATGTACAGGATGAACGCCGTCAGCGTGCCGATGGTGATGCTCCCGTCGCTCACCCGCGAACTGCCGTACACCAGGATCACCAGGATCGCCGCCGTCAACGACAGGCTCGTCAGCGGCGCCAGCACCGAACTCACCTTCGCCACCTGGATGCCCAGACGGCGGATATCCTGGATCTCCCGACGGCTGCGCTCGCGCTCACGACCTTCCGCCGTGAACGCCTTCACCAGCCGGATCTCCGACAGCACGTGCGTCAGGATCCCGCCGAGCTTCGCCGTCCGGTCCTGGATGCTTCGCGCCAGCTTCTCCAGCACCGTGATCAGCGGGATCACCACCGCGAACGCCGCCACCACGCACCCCAGCATCGTCAGCGTCAACCGCGCATCCAGGAACAGCAGCACCACGATCGCACCCAACAGCATCAGCGCGCCGCTGAGCAGGTTCGCCGCCTGCCGCGTCGCCAGCTCCGAGATCAGCTGGCAGTCGTTGAGGACGCGGCTCACCCGCTCGCCGGTGCTCTCCTCGTCGAACGAGGCCACCGGCAACTTCAGCAGCTTCTCCACCAGCATGCCCCGCAGCACCGCGATCATGTCGTAGCCGACCCGGTTCAGCAGGAACGCCGACAGCGCCGACGTCGCCGCCACCCCCACCATCACCCCCGCCAGTGCCATCACGCTGGCCGTGTCCAGCGCCCCCTGCGACAGCTTGTCCACCATCCCCTTGGTCAGCATCGGGAACACCAGCGTCCCCGCCGCGGCCAGCAGCGTCACCACCGCGGCCGCCGCCAGCAACGGCCACGACGGCCGCGCCATCCGCATCAGCCGCAGCAGGGACTCGAGCGACGAAGTGCGGTCGTTCACAGCAGCAGTTCCCGTTTTCCGTACAGCACTTCCGCCTGGCGGCCCTGCGCGCGCACGGTCGATTCCAGGATCCGCGCTTCCTTGAACTGCGGAAGTTCCTCGGAATAGAGGATGCTGGTGATGTGTGTCAGCCAGGGTTCCGCACCCATGGCATAGACGAAGATATGTCCGGGGTCGAAGAAGCGATGCATCTCCAGCGCCTTCGTCGAGTCGCAGCCGTCGAGCCGGCGAGACTGGTCCTCGCCGCGCGTCAGCATCTTCTGCAGCAGCGGCCCGTAGAGCCACGTGGCCGGCGCACCGACGCACTCCATGCCCAGGAACAGGCAGTCGATCTTCGGCATCAACCGCTTCAGCGGTTCGTAGAACTCCGCCATCGGCGGATTGGAGTCGGCGAAGAACAGGCAACTCCTGTCGTGCATCTGCACGCCGAAGGCGAGCTTCGAGCGGATGTCGAGGTCGGCGTGTTCGCCGTAGAACGGTGCACCGATGATGCGACCGGACTCGAACTCGATGGTTTCGTACTCACCGAGTTCGATCACGCTGTCGAAGCCGCAGTGGTTCAGCATCAGCTTCAGCGACACGTCCGGCAGGTGGCCACCGCCCGATCGCCCGACCACCACGTGCCCGACCTTGTCGCGCAGGCGCAGCAGCGTCTCCAGCACCACGTGGTCCTGGTGCGGATGGGTGATCAGCACGTAGTCGATGCGCGCCGGCAGATCGTCGAAGGTGAAGTGGTCGAGCGTGGACTCGCCGGGATAGCTGATCAGCGGATCGACCAGCACGCTGGTGCCGGCGCATTCGACCAGCACGCAGGCATGGCCGAAGTAGCGCACGCGCACGCTGCCGGCGGGGACATCGTCGGCCTGCGTGCGGGTCGGATGGTCGATGAACATGCCTTCGAGGAACGCCATCTCGCTGGCGTCGCCGACGTGTGGGCGCAACATCTCCATCAGTTCGCCCAGCCCGTGCCGGCCGCTGCTCATGTGGTTCCACAGCGGATCGCCGAACGGCAGGCGCAGTTCCACCGACGCGGGCTGGCGCCGGATCTGCGGCGTGCTGAGCACGAAGGTGCGCGGCTCGTAGGTCGCCTTCTCGAGGATGCAGGTCTGCAGCGAGGGATCGTAGAGCGGACTGTCGTACAGCACCTTCTCGATGATGCGCGCGACCGGCTGCTTGCAGACGTCGTACGACAACTCGACGCCGTGGCGGATCGACGGATCGATCTGCGCGTACAGGCCCGGCACCCCGGCGCCCTTGGCCTGCGCGAGGATCATCTGGTACATCGCGTTGATCGATTCGGCGGCATGCAGCTGGCGCGCGCAGCGCTCGCGGGTCTGGTCGCGGAAACGCGCCATGTCGGCCGGATCGCCGGTGTAGTTGATGAACGGACCGCCGATCAGTTCCGGAATCTTGATCGATTCCAGGTGCTGCGAGGGATCGTCGACGAACGATTCGAGCAGGTCGAGGTGGTACTGCGTGTAATGGCCGAACGTCGACGGCGCGACCAGGTACATGTGCGCGAACCACGAATTGATCAGCGGGATGCTGCGGATCCCCGGCGCCAGGGATTTGAGGGTGTTCTGGGTCATGTCCTGTCCTCAGGAAAGAGAGAGATCGACGCTGCGCGAAACGGCGGGAACGGCTCGCGGCGACGAGGCGCCGATATCGAGCAGCGCGTGGTTCATCGGGCCGGCGATCCGTGCGAGCAGGGTTTCGTCCTGCATCATCGCCATGTGCGTGCCACCGACCTCGACGACGTCCAGCCGCGCGCCGAGCAGCGTCGACCAGCCGTTGCTGCGGTCGTCGCGGACGGGCTCCTGCGCGCTGAAGAGGCTGACGTCGATATCGATCGGCGGCGGTACGTACTGCACGCTGGCGCGTGCGATGTCGTTGGCGACACGGAAGCGGCGATCCATCTCGTGGCCGGTCACGTCCGGGCCGAGCCAGCCGTTGCGGTGGCATTCGGCCACCATCGCGTCGAGGTCGCCGAAGGCAAGCAGGCCGCGCAGGACATCCGGCGTCAGCTCCGGCCGCAGGTACTGGAGGATACGGATGAGGAAGTGCTTGGTCTGGGCGATGTCGCCTTCCATGTCCTCCGGCGAAAGCCGGTAGGTATCGATCATGCCGAGATAGCCGACGGATTCGCCGTTTTCCAGCAATTGGCGCGCGACTTCGTAGGCGATCAGGCCGCCACCCGACCACCCGGCGAGGCGATAGGGCCCGACGGACTGCACGGACCGGATCTGGCGGAGGTAGTCGCGCGCCATCTCGACAAGCGTCCGGTAGACCGGCGGGTCTTCGTGCATTGCCCTGGCTTCCAGGCTGTAGACCGGAACGTCGGCATCGATGAAGCGCGCGAGACGTTCGTAGGCCAGGACACTGCCGAATCCTTCGTGGAAGCAGAACAACGGGCGTCGCGATCCTGCGATGCGTACCGGGATCAGGCAGGTCGGCGTGTCCTCGCCCTCCCCGCCCTGCGTGACGACGGCGGCAAGGCCGGCCAGCGTAGGAGCATCGAATACCTGCCGCAGATCCACCAGCAGTCCACGTCGACGCGCACCATCGATCAGGCGCGTGACCAGCATCGAATGCCCGCCGAGGTCGAAGAAATTGTCGTGCCGGCCGACGCGCTCCACGCGCAGCAGTTCGCACCAGATCGCCGCCAGCGTGGTCTCGACCTGCCCTTCCGGCGCTTCGTATGCGCGCTGCGCGAACGCTGCGCCCTCCGGTGCCGGCAGCGCACGCCGGTCCAGCTTGCCGTTCGGCGTCAGCGGCAGGCGATCGAGTGTCACGTACGCCGCCGGCAGCATGTATTCCGGCAACTTCCGCGACAGCGTTTCGCGCAGGCGCTGCGGCTCCGGCGCTTCGCCGTCCGCGACCACGTACGCCACCAGCCGCACTTCGCCCGGCGCGTCCTGGCGCGCGATCACCGCCGCTTCGCGGATGCCTTGCTGCGCCGCCAGCTGCGCCTCGATCTCGCCCGGCTCGATGCGCAGCCCGCGCAGCTTCACCTGGTGATCGTTGCGTCCGAGGTATTCGATCGTGCCGTCCGCACGCCAGCGGCCGAGGTCACCGGTGCGGTACATCCGCGCACCCGGTTCGTCCGAAAACGGATCGTCCAGGAACCGCGCCTGCGTCAGTTCGGGGCGATTGAGATAACCGCGCGCCACCTGCGCACCGCCGATGTACAGCTCGCCCGGCGCACCAATCGGCACGGGCTTGCCGTGGCGGTCGAGCAGGTAGAGCTTCGTGTTCGCGATCGGGCGACCGATGTGGATCACCGTGTTGTCCGGCGAGATCACCCCCGACGTCGCCACGACCGTCGTTTCGGTCGGGCCGTAGTTGTTCACGAGCGCGAATGGCAGGTCCGCCGTCGGCAGGCGATTGAGTCGATCGCCGCCGGTCAGCAGCGAACGCAGGGTCTTCTTGTGGGTCAGCCCGCGCGCCAGCGCCGCGTCGGCGAGCGCGGTGACGAGGAAGCTGCTCTGCAGATCCTGCGACGTCCACCAGTCCAGCAGCGCCGACGGATCGCCGTGCGTGCGCGACGGCGGCAGCGCCAGCGTCGCGCCCTGCGCGAGCGCCGGCCACACTTCCCACGTGCAGGCGTCGAACGCCACGCCCGCCGTGCTCGACGTGCGTTCGCCGCGCGCCAGAGGGAAGGTCTCCGAATGCCACGCGATCAGGTTCGCCAGGTGGCGGTGTTCGACCATCACGCCGTTCGGCCTGCCGGTCGAACCGGAGGTGTAGATCACGTAGGCGAGACGGTTCGGATCGGCGGCGATGCGGGCAGGCTGCAAGGCCGTCTCCGCCAGCGGCGGCAGCGCGTCGAGTTCGAGCACGCTCCAGTCGCCCGAAAGATCGACCTGCGCCGACAGCTCGGACTGCGTCAGCACCACGCGCGGCGCAGAGTCGGACAGCATCTCGCGCAGGCGCTCCGCTGGTGCGCCCGGATCCAGCGGCACGTACGCACCGCCCGCCTTCGGCACCGCCAGCATCGCGCGGATCAGGTCCGGCCCGCGACGCAGCAGCAGCGCCACGCGCGTCTCCGGGCCCACGCCGAGCGCGCGCAGCCGCTGCGCGAGCGCATCGGCCTGCGCGTCGAGCTCGCCGTAGGTGACGGTGTCGCCTTCGAACGCGATCGCGATCGCCTCCGGCGTCTCGGCCGCATGCCGCTCGAACCACTGATGCACGCAGAGGTCGCGCGGAAAATCGCGCCGGGTGTCGTTCCAGGCCTTCAGCACCAGCTGGCGCTCGGCACTGTCCATGAGGTCGATCGCGTCCACCGGCTGCGCGTCGTCGCGCACCATACCGCGCAGCAGCGCTTCGAGATGACCGACGTGTCGCTGCATCGTCGACAGGTCGTACAGCGCCGTCGCGAAGCACAGCGTGCCGACGATGCGATCACCCGACTCCTGCAATTCCAGTGTCAGGTCGAACTTGGCGGTGGCCGGGGGCAGCGTCAATTCCTCCAACTGCAATCCCGGCATGTCGAACGCGGATTCGGACGCGCCCTGCCAGGTGAACATCAGCTGGAAGACGGGCGTGTGCGCCATGGTGCGCTTCGGCCTCAATGCCTCCACGACTTGCTCGAACGGCAGCTCCTGATGGTTCTGCGCCTCCAGCACGGACTCGCGTACCTGCGCCAGCAGTTGCGCAACGCTGGGTTGGTCGTCGAGATCGACGCACAGTGCCAGCGTGTTGACGAAGAAACCGATCAGCGGTTCGACCTCCGTACGCGTTCGATTGGCGACCGGCGTGCCGATCACCACCTGGTCCTGTCCTGCCAATCGCGCCACGAGCGCGGCCCAGGCCGCGAGACAGGTCATGAACAGCGTGGTTCCGTGCCGCTGCGACAGCGCCTTCAACCCTGCACTCAACTGCGGATCGAACGCGATCGACAGGCTTTCGCCGCGGTAGTCCTGCACTGCCGGGCGCGGGCGATCGGTCGGCAACGCGACGAGTTCCGGCGCGGTCGCAAGTCGATCGCGCCAGAACGCCAGTTGCTGCGCCTGCATGCGGCCGGACAGCCAGTCGCGCTGCCACACGGCGTAATCCGCGTACTGCACGGCGAGCGCGGGCAGCGGATCGCTCTCGATCGAGAGCCCCTGTGTCGCATATGCCGCGTAGAGGCGAGCCAATTCGTCCATCAGCACGCCCAGCGACCAACCATCGAACACGATGTGGTGCATGGTCAGCAGCAGCACGTGGTCGTGCTCGGCGAGCCGCAGGAGCCGGCCGCGGATGAGCGGGCCATGTTCGAGGTCGAACGACGTCTCGGCCTCGATCGCCTGCCAGTGCGCAATGGCATCTTCGGGCGACGCATGGCCATCGCCGGTGTCGTGCCGTTCGAGCGCAAAGCGCGCTGGCGCATCGATGCGCTGCACCGGCTGGCCACCGACGATCTCGAACCGTGTGCGGAGTGCTTCGTGGCGGGCCACGACGCGGTCGAGCGCCGATTGCAACGCGGCGACGTCGAGCGCACCACGCACACGCAAGCCACCCGGCATGTGATAGGCGCCACTTGCCACCGCGCCCATCTGCGCGATGAACCACAGGCGCTGTTGTGCGAACGACAGCGGCATCGCACCGGTGCGCGCCGCAGGCCGCAATGCCGGCAACGCGCTGGCCGGCGCCTCCGCCAACGCGGCGGCGAACGCGTGCATGACCGGATGCGTGAACAACTGCGAGACCGTCATTTCCAGCCCCAGCCGCTGCCGCACGCGCGACATCATCTGCACTGCCATCAGCGAATGCCCGCCGAGGTCGAAGAAATTGTCGTGCCGGCCGACGCGCTCCACGCGCAGCAGTTCGCACCAGATCGCCGCCAGCGTGGTCTCGACCTGCCCTTCCGGCGCCTCGTACGCGCGCTGCGCGAACGCCGCGCCCTCCGGTGCCGGCAGCGCACGCCGATCCAGCTTGCCGTTCGGCGTCAGCGGCAGACGATCGAGTGTCACGTAAGCCGCGGGCAGCATGTATTCCGGCAGCGTCCTCGACAGCCCGTCGCGCAGGCGCTGCGGCTCGGGCGCATCGCCGTCAGCGACAATGTAGGCGACGAGGCGCACTTCGCCCGGCGCGTCTTCGCGCGCGATCACCGCGGCTTCGCGGATGCCTTGTTGCGCCGACAACTGCGCCTCGATCTCGCCCGGCTCGATGCGCAGCCCGCGCAGCTTCACCTGGTGATCGTTGCGGCCCAGGTATTCGATCGTCCCGTCCGCACGCCAGCGGCCGAGGTCGCCCGTGCGGTACATGCGCGCACCGGGTTCGTCCGAGAACGGATCGTCGAGGAACCGCGCCTGCGTCAATTCCGGCCGATTGAGGTAGCCGCGCGCGACCTGCGCACCGCCGATGTACAGCTCGCCCGGCGCACCAATCGGCACGGGCTTGCCGTGGCGGTCGAGCAGGTAGAGCTTCGTGTTCGCGATCGGGCGACCGATGTGGATCGTCGTGTCGTCCGGCGAGATCACGCCCGACGTGGCCACCACCGTCGTTTCGGTCGGGCCGTAGTTGTTCACCAGCGCGAACGGCAGGTCCGCCGTCGGCAGGCGATTGAGTCGATCGCCGCCGGTCAGCAGCGAACGCAGCCCCTTCCGGTTCGATTGCCCGCGTGCCAATGCCGCATCCGCGAGCGCGGTGACCAAGAAGCTGCTCTGCAGGTCCTGCGACTCCCACCAGTCCAGCAGCGCCGACGGATCGCCCTGCGTGCTCGACGGCGGCAGCGCCAGCGTCGCGCCCTGCGCCAGCGCCGGCCACACTTCCCAGGCGCAGGCATCGAATGCGACACCCGCGGTGCTCGACGTGCGTTCGCCTTGACTCAGCGGGAAGGTCTCCGAATGCCACGCGATCAGGTTCGCGAGGTGACGATGTTCGACCATCACGCCGTTCGGCTTGCCGGTCGAACCGGAGGTGTAGATCACGTAGGCAAGGTGCTCGGGCTGCAGGCCCGTCGCCTCGCGGCCGGGCGCGGTCGCCGGGCGCTGCTGCCAGGTCGGCTCGTCCAGCACCAGCACGGCGGCGGTTCGCAGCGCGCGGCACGACGGCAACTGGTCCTGCAACGCCGCCTCGGTGAGCACCACGCGCGGCCGGCTGTCGTCCAGCATGTAAGCGAGGCGCTCCTGCGGGTACGCCGGATCCATCGCGACGTACACGCCACCGGCCTTCAGGACCGCGAGCCAGGCGGTGACCAGCGCCGGGCCGCGCGCAGCGACCACCGCGACGCGCGTCTCGGCGCGCACGCCCTGCGCGATCAGCTGGTGCGCGAGGCGGTTGGCGTCCGCGTCGAGCGTGCCGTAGGTGATCGACGCGCCTTCGAAGGCGATGGCCACCGCCTCCGGCGCTTCGGCAGCATGGCGCTCGAAACGTTCGTGCACGCAGACGTCGAGCGCATAGTCGCGGCGGGTATCGTTCCACCTCGCCAGCACCCGCTCGCGCTCGACTGCGTCCAGCAGGTCGATGGCATCGACCGGCTGTGCATCGTCACGCACCATGCCGCGCAGCAGCGCTTCCAGATGGTCGCGAAAGCGCACCACCGTGTCGCGTTCGTAGAGCGCACGCGAAAAACCGAGCGTGCCGGCGATGCCGTCGCGCGTCTCGTGCAGGTCGAGTTCGAGATCGTACTGGGCGTTGTGCTCGCCGTTGCGCGGCGGCAGCACGCTCAGCTGCAGGCCGTCGAGTTCGAGCGCTTCCTCCGGCGTGTTCTGCCACGCGAAGGTGACCTGGAAGATCGGCGTGTGCGCCAGCGTGCGCTCCGGCTTCAGCGCGTCCACCACCTGCTCGAACGGCAGATCCTGGTGGCTGTGCGTCGACAACACGCGTTCGCGCACCTGCGCCAGCAGTTGCGTCACGGTAGGCTGGTCGCTCAGGTCGATGCGCAGCGCCAGCGTGTTGACGAAGAAGCCGATCAGCGGCTCCATCTCGGCGCGTGTGCGATTGGCGACCGGCGAGCCGATCACCACCTGGTCCTGCCCGGCCAGCCGGCCCACCAGCGCGCCCCACGCCGCCAGCAGCGTCATGTAGAGCGTGGTGCCGTGCCGCTGCGACAGCGCCTTCAGGCCCGCGGCCAGTTCACCGTCGAACGCGACCGGCAGCAGTTCGCCGCGCGAATCCTGCACCGGCGGACGCGGGCGATCGGTCGCCAGCCCGACCAGCGCCGGGGCGCCGGACAACTGCTCGCGCCAGAACGCCGCCTGCCGCTGCTGCACCTCGTCGGTGAGCCATTCGCGCTGCCACAGCGCGTAGTCCGCGTACTGGATCGGCAGTGCCGGCAGCGGGTCGACGTCGAACGCCACGCCCTGCACGGCATAAGCGCGATACAGCGTGTCCAGTTCGTTCGCGAGGATGCCCATCGACCAGCCATCCGAGACGATGTGGTGCATCTTCACCAGCAGCACGTGGTCGTGCTCGGCCAGTCGCAGCAGGCGGCCGCGGATCATCGGCCCGTGCTCGAGATCGATCGGCGTGGACGCTTCCTCGCGCTGCCAGCGATCGATCATCGCCGCGGCCTCACCGCCTTCCTCGGCCAGATCGTGGTGCAGCAGCATGAAACCGGCGGTTTCGGAGATGCACTGCACCGGCTGTTCGCCCACGACCTCGAAGCGCGTGCGCAGGCCTTCGTGGCGGCGGACGATGCGGTCCAGCGCCGCCTGCAGGGCGGACTTGTCGAGCGGGCCACGCAGGCTCAGGCCGAAATGCAGCATGTGCGCCGTCGGCCACATGTGCGCGATGAACCACAGCCGCTGCTGCGAGAACGACAGCGGCCAGTGCGCGCGCGGTGCGGTCCGCGCGGGAATGCCGACCGGGCGACCGGCGGACTTCGGTTTGCCGCGCCCAGCCTGCGCCGCCAGGAGCAAGGCCTCGCGCTCGGCGCGCGTCATGGTCTTCAGAGTGGCGTTGTTCATTGGACGAGGCCTTGTTGCTGGGCGACGATCGTGTCGAGGTAGTCGGCATCGAACTGCGCGAGCTGGCAGTCGACGATGGCTTCGGAGAACTCGCTCAGGCGCGGGTTCGAGAAGATCGTCATCAGCGACAGCTCGATGTCCCACTCGCTGCGGACGCGCGAGATCAGCCGCGTCGCCAGCAGCGAATGCCCGCCGAGCTCGAAGAAGTGGTCCTGACGTCCGACTCGCTCGATGCCCAGCAGTTCGCTCCAGATCTGCGACAGCGTGGTCTCGGTGACGCCTTCCGGCGGTTCGTACGCGGCCTGCGCGACGCCCGCCTGCGACGGCAGCGGCAACGCCTTGCGATCGACCTTGCCGTTCGGCGTGACCGGCAGGCTCGGCAGCACCACCCATGCCGCCGGCACCATGTAGTCCGGCAGCGCCTGCGCGAGCGCGCGACGCAGCGCCTGCGTGTCGAGTTCCCCGTTCGCGCCGTCGGCCACGTAGGCGACCAGTTGCCTGTCGCCGGTGACGTCCTCGCGCGCCAGCACCAGCGCTTCGCGCACGCCGGCCTGGGCCAGCAGCTTCGCCTCGATCTCGCCCAGCTCGATGCGGAAGCCGCGGATCTTGACCTGGTGGTCGTTGCGGCCAAGGAAATCGAGGGTGCCGTCGGCACGCCAGCGTGCGAGGTCGCCGGTGCGGTACATGCGGGCATCGGCTTCGCCAGCGAACGGATCAGGCACGAAGCGCTCGTCGGTCAACGTCGCGTTATTGAGGTATCCGCGCGCGACCTGCACGCCGCCGATGTGCAACTCGCCGGCCACGCCGATCGGCGCGGGACGACCGTGCGCATCGAGCACGTAAAGGCGGACGTTGGCGATCGGCCGGCCGATCGGCGGTGGCTCGCTCGACGCCGGATCGCACTCGTGCATGCTCGCGCACACCGTGCCTTCGGTCGGGCCGTAGGCGTTGATCAGCCGGCGTCCCGGCGCCCAGCGTCGCACCTGTGCGGCGCTGGTGGCCTCACCGGCGAGGATCAACGTGCGCAGGTGTGGCAGCACGGCATCATCGGGCAGGCTCGCCAGCAGGGCCGGCGGCAGCGTCGCATGGGTGATGCGCTGCGCGTCGAGCCACGCCACCAGTTCCCGGCCCGCAAGCGGACCCGGCGGTGGCAAGTGCAGGCTGGCACCGCACAGCAGCGCCATCATCACCTCGGAAATGCAGGCATCGAAGCTGAAGGATGCGAACTGCACCACGCGACTGTTCGCCTGCACGCCGAAGCCCGCGATCTGCGCCTGCGCCAGGTTGCACAGGCCGCGATGCGTGGCCATGACGCCCTTCGGCACGCCTGTGGAACCGGAGGTGTAGATGACGTAGGCCAGATGCGCGGGCTGCAGGCCGAACGAGGCCGGATCGATCGCCTCGGACGACAGCGACTGCCACTGTTCGGCTTCGGTCATGTCCACCACGGGTGTACGCCAGAGGATCGGACTCGCCGGCAGCTGATCCTGCAGCGCCGCGGTGGTGATCAGCACGCGCGGGCGGCTGTCACGCAACATGAAGTCGAGGCGGCCCTGCGGATACGACGGATCGAGCGGCACGTACGCGCCGCCGGCCTTCATCACCGCCAGCATCGCGACGATCGTGTCGACGCTGCGCTGCAGGCAGATCGCGACCTTGTCGTCGGGCTTCACGCCGAGGCCGCGCAGATGGTGCGCCAATCGGTTGGCGCGCGCGTCGAGTTCGCGATAGGTCAGCCGTTCCTCGCCCTGCGCAAGCGCCAGTGCCTCCGGCGTGGCCTGCACCTGGCGCTCGAACAGCGTCTGCACGCATGCGTCCGGATGCGGCCATTCGTGGCCGGTGCGGTTCCAGTCCTCCAGCACCTGCCGGCGTTCGTCCGCATCCAGCACCTCGACCCGCCACGACGGCCGTTGCGATGCACTTTCGAGTGCGTCGGCCAGCGATTCCAGCGCGGTCTGCAGGTACGCGCAGATCCGCTCCGGCGCGACCGGCCGCTCGACCAGTGCCTTCAGCTCGAAGTCCTCGCCGAGGTCGTCCACCGCCATGATGTACGGCACGTGGTTCGTGCGCTCCACTGCGGACAGCATCTGCATGCCGTGCGCCCAGTCGGGCGTTTCGGTCTCTGCGGCGGCGTCGACGCTGTGGCGATAGTTCAGCACCGCCGAGAACAGCGGCGTGCTCGACGACAGCGCGCTGCAGCGTTGCGCCAGCGCCAGCGAGGCGTGCTCGTGGCCCAGCAGCTCCGACAGCAGCGCGTGCGTCTGCTGCACGCCGTCGCGCACGCCGGTCTCGCCCAGTCGCACGCGGATCGGCAGCGTGTTGATGAACAGGCCCATCGCGCGTTCCGCACCCACGCCGCCCTGCAGGCGACCGAACAGCACGGTGCCGAACACCACGTCCTCGCGGCCGGTGGTCCGCGCCAGCACCTGCGCCCACGCCCAGTGGAAGAGGCTGGCCGTGCTCACGCCGAGGTTGCGCGCCTGCTGGCGCAGGCGCTTCGACAGCGTGCGCGGCAACGCACGCTGCGCCTCGCGGACATGCGCACCCTCGTCTTCCACCTTCAGGATGCCGAACGGTGCCGTCGGCTCTTCCACGTCGCCCAGCATGCGTCCGAAGAACGCCTCGTGCTCCGCCTCGCTCACGCCCAGGCGGGCCTGCGCAACGAAGTTGCGGAACGGCACGGGTTCGGCCAGTTCGTGCGCGCGACCGCCGAGGATCAGGCCGATCTCGTGCAGCAGCACGTCCAGCGCGGTGTGATCGAGCACCAGATGGTGGTGGACCAGCTGCAGCAGCCAGCGTTGGTGCGCCGCGTCGTACGCCGCATGGCCCTGCATCAGCGGCGCGTGGCTCACATCCAGGCGGATGTGCAGCGGATCGGTGAGTTCGGCGAGACGCATCGCCACGTCACCGGCAGGCAGCATCGGCGTGCGCACTTCGAAGCGGGCATGGCGCCACACCACCTGCACGGGTTCGGCCAGGCCTTCCCACAGCACGGCGGTGCGCAGCACGTCGTGGCGATCGATCACCTGCTGCAGCGCGCCCACGAAGGCATCGAGCCGCACCTTCGTGTCGAACGCCAGCGTGGTCGACAGCAGGTAGGCGTCACCCTGTGCCTGCAGCAGGTGATGGAACAGGATGCCTTCCTGCAGCGGCGCCAGCGGATAGAGATCCTGCACGTTCGCCGCCCCGCCCGGCACCGCCGCGACGATCCGCGCGATCTGCGCGGCGTCGAGCGAAATCAGCGGCAGCATCTCCGGCGTGATGGCCGTGCAGCCCGACGGAATGCCGTTCGGCGGCACGACCACGTCGGTCGACGCGCCGCGTTTCGCGTCCTCCACGGCCTGTGCCAGCGCGGCCAGCGTCGGCTGCGCGAACAGCGCGCGGATGTCGATGTTGAGCGATTCTCGCCGCAGGATGCCCATCAGGCGAACGGCCAGCAGCGAATGTCCGCCGAGCTCGAAGAAATTGTCCTGCCGCCCGACGCGCTCGACGCCGAGCAGTTCGCTCCAGATGCCCGCCAGCAGCGTTTCGATCGCGCCCTGGGGCGCCTCGAAATCGCGCTGCGCGAAGGCCACGTCGCCGGGCGCGGGCAGCGCCTTGCGATCGACCTTGCCGTTGTTGGTCAGCGGCAGTGTGCCCAGCGATACATACGCCGCCGGCACCATGTATTCCGGCAGCGACTGCGACAACGCCTCGCGCAGCACGTGCGCCTCCGCCGTCGCACCTTCCGCCGGCACCATATACGCGACCAGGCGACGATCGCCCGGCGCGTCCTCGCGCACCAGCACCACCGCCTCGCGCACCGTCGGCTGCGCCACCAGCGCCGCCTCGATCTCGCCCAGCTCGATCCGGAACCCGCGGATCTTCACCTGGTCGTCGATGCGACCCACGAACTCCAGTTCGCCATCCGGCAGCAGGCGCACGAGGTCGCCGGTGCGATACAGACGGCCGGTCCCGAACGGATGGTCGACGAATCGCTCCGCCGTCAGTTCCGGCCGGTTGAGGTAACCGCGGGCCACGCCCGCGCCACCGATGTACAGCTCGCCGATGCTGCCCATCGGCTGCAACTGCCCGTGCGCGTCCAGCACGTACAACTGCGTGTTGCCGATAGGACGGCCGATCGGCGTCGCCGCCGCGCCTTCGAGCTTCGAGAGCTGCGACTGTTCCGACAGCGTCCACACGCTGCAACCCACCACAGTTTCGGTCGGGCCGTATTCGTTCACGAAGGTCGCGTTCGGCAGAAGCTCGCCCTTCCAGCGACGCAGCGTCGACGCCGGCAACTGTTCGCCGCCGACCACGATGCAATGCGGCGCATCGCAAGCAGTGACATCGCGTTCGAGGTACGACAGCGCATCCAGGTGCGCCGGCGTGATCTTGAACAGCCAGCCCTCGCCTTCGGCGAACAGCCGCGTCGACAGCCGCGCCAGCGTCTCCGTGTGCGATTCGTCCGGCAGCAGCCACACCGGCTTGCCCGCCAGCAGCGGCGGCAGCAGCGTCGTCAGCGTCGCGTCGAAGCACAGCGGCGAGCTCACCACGGACCCGGCAACCTTGGGGAGGTACGCCTCGACCGCATGCGCGAGATAGTTCGACAATCCGCCGTGTTCGACCATGACGCCTTTCGGACGACCGGTCGAACCGGAGGTGTAGATCACGTAGGCGACATCGTTCGCCGAGATCGACGGCAGTTCGCCTTGCGTGAACTCGCCCAGCCAGTCGGCTTCAGTCGCGGCGCCGTCCATCAGCACCACGTCGACGCCCGACAGCGGCAGTTCGTCCATCGTCGCCGCTTCCAGCAGCGCCCAGCCGATGCCGGCGTCCTGCATCATGTAGCCCAGTCGCTCCTTCGGCAGCTTCGGCTCCAGCGGCACGTACGCCGCACCGGCCTTCAGCGCACCGAGCACCGCGATCACGAGTTCCGGCGAACGCGACAGGTACAGGCCCACGCGCGATCCGGGCGTCACGCCCGACTCGATCAGGTAGCGCGCGAGGCGATCGGAACGCGCATCCAGTTCGGCATAGCGCAGCTCGACGTCCTCGAACCGCAGCGCCACCGCCTCCGGCGTGCGCGCCGCCTGCGCCGAGAACTGCGCATGCACGCAGGCCGTCGGATACTCGCGATCGGTCGCGTTCCAGTCGCGCAGCAGGAAGTCGCGCTCGGCATTGTCGAGCAGCGACATCTCGCATAGCCGCGCCTGTGGCGTGGCCGCGACGGCGTCGAGCATGCGGCCGAAGTGCGCGGCCAAGCGTTCGATGGTCGCCGGTTCGTACAGTGCGGCGTCGTATTCGTAGGCGATGTCGATCGCACCGTTGCGCTCGTTGACGTAGAGCGTGAGGTCGAACTTGACCGTGTGCTCGGCGAGCGGCAGTTCTTCCATCTCCAGTTCGGGCAGGCGCACCACCGGATCGGGCACGCTCTGCATCTGCACCATCACCTGAAACACCGGCGGCACGCCGGGGCTGCGGACCGGTTTCAGGTCCTCGAGCAATCGGTCGAACGGCAGATCCTGGTGCAGGTAGGCCTGGATCAGCGTGGCTCGCACCTGCTCCAGCAGCGACGTGAAGCTCTGCTCCGGGTCGAGCCGGGTGCGGATCGCCTGCGTATCGAGGAACAGGCCGATCAATGGCTCGACCTCGGCCCGACTGCGATTCGCCACCACGGTGCCGACGTTGAGGTCGGTCTGGCCGGTGCAGCGCGACAGCACGACGTTGAACGCCGCCATCAGCACCATGAACAGCGTGCTGGAATGGCCCGCAGCGAGTGCGTTGAGCGCCGCGGTGGTCGCCTGCGGCACGTGCGCGTGGACCATGCCGCCGACGAAGCCCTTGATCGGCGGACGAGGATGGTCGGTCGGCAGCGTCGACAGCGGCGCACTGCCGGCGAGCTGATCGCGCCAGTACGCGAGCAGGTGCGCCTGCACGGCATCGTCCATGCACTGGCGCTGCCACAGCGCGTAGTCGGGATACTGCACCGGCAGCGGCGACAGCGGATCGACCGACGTCGGCACGCCATCGACGGCGTAGGCACGGTACAGCGCGCTCAGCTCCTCGGCGAGCACGCCCAGCGACCAACCGTCGGAGACGATGTGGTGCATCGTCAGCAGCAGCACATGGTCGCGTTCGTCGAGCCGCAGCAGGCGGCCGCGGAACAGCGGGCCGCGATGCAGGTCGAACGGCTCGCGCGATTCCAGCAGGCTCCAGTGCGCGATCGCGGCGTCACGTTCGGCGACGTCGAGGTCCAGCGGCTGGAACACGAGCCCGAACGGCGCAACCGGCGCGATGCGCTGCACCGGGCGGTCGTCGACGAGTTCGAACCACGTGCGCAACGATTCGTGGCGACGCACGATCCCGTCGAGCGCCGCCTGCAGCGCGGCACGGTTGAGCCGGCCGCGCAGGCGCAGCCCGATGGGCATGTGGTAGGCGGCGCTGGCCTCTTCGCCGAACTGCGCCGCCAGCCACAGCCGCTGCTGCGCGAACGACAGCGGCATGTCGTCCGGACGCGGCATCGGCGCGAGCGCAGGCAGCGCGGTCGTCTGCGCCTGGCCGGCCATCTGCGCGAAATCGTGCAACACCGGGTGTGCGAACACGGTCGACAGCGCCAGGTTGAGGCCGAGCGACTGGCGCAGGCGCGAGATCATGCGCACGACCAGCAGCGACTGCCCGCCGAGTTCGAAGAAGCTGTCGTGGCGGCCGACGCGGGCGACGCCCAGCACCTCGCTCCACACGCCCGCGATCGCGGTCTCCAGCGGTCCCTGCGGCGCGACGAAGGCCTGCTGCGTCTGCATCGGGTCGCCGGGCGCGGGCAGCGCCCTGCGGTCGACCTTGCCGTTGTTGGTCAACGGCAGCATGCCCAGCGCCACGTACGCCACCGGCACCATGTACTCCGGCAGCGACTGCGACAGCGCCTCGCGCAGCGCATGCGCTTCGATCACAGCGCCCTCCGTCGGCACCACGTAAGCGACCAGCCGGCGATCGCCCGGCGCGTCCTCGCGCACCAGCACCACCGCCTCGCGCACCGACAACTGCGCCACCAGCGCCGCCTCGATCTCGCCCAGCTCGATCCGGAACCCGCGGATCTTCACCTGGTCGTCGATGCGGCCGACGAACTCCAGCTCGCCATCCGGCAGGTGCCGCACGAGGTCGCCGGTGCGATACAGACGGCCGGTCCCGAACGGATGGTCGACGAAGCGCTCCGCCGTCAGTTCCGGCCGGTTGAGGTAACCACGGGCCACGCCCGCGCCACCGATGTACAGCTCGCCGATGCTGCCCATCGGCTGCAACTGCCGATGCGCGTCCAGCACGTACAGCTGCGTGTTGCCGATCGGACGACCGATCGGTGTCGCCGACGCACCGTCCAGCCGCGCCAACTGATCCCGCGTCGACAGCGTCCACACGCTGCAGCCCACCACCGTCTCGGTCGGGCCGTATTCGTTCACGAACGTCGCGTTCGGCAGCAGTTCGCCCTTCCAGCGACGCAGCGTCGATGCCGGCAACTGTTCGCCACCGACCACGATGCAGTGCGGTGCATTGCAAACGGCGACATCGCGTTCGAGGTACGACAGCGCATCCAGGTGCGCCGGCGTGATCTTGAACAGCCAGCCCTCGCCTTCGGCGAACAGCCGCGTCGACAACCGCGCCAAGGTTTCGGTGTGCGATTCGTCCGGCAGCAGCCACACCGGCTTGCCCGCCAGCAGCGGCGGCAGCAGCGTCGTCAGCGTCGCGTCGAAGCACAGCGGCGAGCTCACCACAGAACCGGCGAGGCCCGGCAGGTACGCTTCGATCGCGTGCGCAAGATAGTTCGACAATCCGCCGTGTTCGACCATGACGCCCTTCGGGCGACCGGTCGAACCGGAGGTGTAGATCACGTAGGCGACATCGTTCGCCGAGATCGACGGCAGTTCGCCTTGCGTGAACTCGCCCAGCCAGTCGGCTTCGGTGGCGGCGCCGTCCATCAGCACCACGTCGACACCCGACAGCGGCAGTTCGTCCATCGTCGCCGCTTCCAGCAGCGCCCAGCCGATGCCGGCGTCCTGCACCATGTAGCCCAGTCGCTCCTTCGGCAGCTTCGGCTCCAGCGGCACGTAGGCCGCACCCGCCTTCAGCGCACCGAGCACCGCGATTACGAGTTCCGGCGAGCGCGACAGGTACAGGCCCACGCGCGATCCGGGCGTCACGCCCGACTCGATCAGGTAGCGCGCGAGGCGATCGGAACGCGCATCCAGTTCGGCATAGCGCAGCTCGACATCCTCGAACCGCAGCGCCACCGCTTCCGGCGTGCGCGCCGCCTGCGCCGAGAACTGCGCATGCACGCAGGTCGTCGGATACTCGCGATCGGTCGCGTTCCAGTCGCGCAGCAGGAAGTCGCGCTCGGCGTCGCCCAGCATGTCGATCTGCCACGACGGCGTCCGCGGCGCATGCTCCAGCGCATCGACCAGACGCGCCAGCACGTGATGCAGGTAGTCGCAGACGCGCTCCGGCGCGACCGGCTCCTCGATCTGCGCGCGCAGCTCGAAGTCCTCGCCCAGGTCGTCCACCGACAGCGTGAACGAGTAGTTGGTGCGCTCGCGCACCGACAGCAGTTCCACGCCCTGTGCCCAGTCCGGCACGGTATCGCCGGCCGGCGTGGTGTGGCGGTAGTTCAGCAGCGACGAGAACAGCGGCGCATTCGTCGGCAGCGCGCTGCAACGCTGCGCGAGCGCCAGCGGCGCGTGCTCGTGGCGCACCAGCCCCGACAGCACGGCGTGCGTCTGCAGGATGCCGTCCTGCACGCCGAGATCGCCCAGATGGACACGCATCGGCAACGAGTTCATGAACAGGCCGACCGCACGATCCGCGCCCTCGCCGCCCTGCAGGCGACCGAACAGCACCGTGCCGAAGACCACTTCATCGCGACCGGCGCTCTTCGCCAGCACCTGCGCCCACGCCCAGTGGAACAGACTCGCCGTGCTCACGCCGAGCGTGCGCGCCTGCTGCCGCAGTCGCAGCGAGAGATCACGCGGCAGCTTCAGTTCCGACTCGCGGACGTTGTCGCCGTCGCCGTGCACCTCCAGCATGCCGAACGGTGCCGTCGGTTCGTCGACATCGCCCAGCATCTGCCGGAAGAATGCCTCGTGCTCCTGCGCACTCACGCCCAGCCGCGTCTGCGCGACGAAATTGCGGAACGGCACCGGTTCCGGCAGGGCATCCGCGCGGCCGGTGCGGATCATGCCGATCTCCTCGAAGATCAGTTCGACCGCCACGTGGTCCATCGCGAGGTGATGCTGCAGCAGCAGCAGGATCCAGCGCTGGCTGCGCGAGTCGAAGGCGGCCACGCCGCGCATCAGCGGCGCCTGGCGTACGTCCATGCGCGCATCGCGGGGGTCGGCGATCTCCGCCAGCCGCGCCGCGGCATCGCCGTCGGCGACCTCGATCGTCTCCACGGCCATCGTCGCCTGGCGCCAGACCACCTGCACCGGCTCGGGCAGGCCGTCCCACAGGATCGCGGTGCGCAGCACGTCGTGGCGATCGACGACCTTCTGCAGCGCCTGCACGAAATCGTCGAGCGCCGCGCGCGATTCGAACGACAGAAGCGTCGACAGCAGGTACGGATCGCCGCGCGTCTGCAGCAGGTGGTGGAACAGGATGCCGTCCTGCAGCGGTGCCAGCGGATAGATGTCCTGGATGTTCGCGGCGCCGCCCGGCACCGCGGCCACGATGCGCGCGATCTGCGCCGCGTCCAGCGCCACCAGCGGCAGCATCTGCGGCGTGATCGCCTCGCATCCCGGCGGAATGCCGTTGGCGGGTGCAATGACCCCGCGCTCGCCGGCCCGCTGCGCGTCTTCGACCGCCTGAGCCAGCACCGACAGCGTCGGCTTGGCGAACAGGACGCGGATGTCGGCGTGCAGGCCTTCGCGGCGCAGGCGTTCCATCAACTGCACCGCGAGCAGCGAGTGGCCGCCGAGCTCGAAGAAGTTGTCGTCGCGGCCGATACGGTCGACGCGCAGCAGTTCGCTCCAGATCCGCGCGAGGGTCGTTTCCGTGCGGCCCTGCGGCGCCTCGAAGGCGCGCTGCGCGAACGCCGCGTCGTCCGGCGCCGGCAGCGCGCGACGATCGAGCTTGCCGCTGGGCAGCAGCGGCAATGCAGGCAGCCGCACGTAGGCCGACGGGATCATGTACTCCGGCAACATCTGCGCCAGCGCATCGCGCAGCGCCTGCGGATCGTGCGCGTCGCCGTGCGAAGCCTGTTCGCTCGCGACCAGATAGGCCACCAGCCGCTGCTCGCCGGGTGCATCGGCGCGCGCGAGCACCAGCGCATCGCGGATACCGGGCAGGCGCGACAGTCGTGCCTCGATTTCGCCCAGTTCGATGCGGAAGCCGCGGATCTTCACCTGGCGATCATTGCGACCGAGGTAGGCGAGCGTGCCGTCGGGTTGCCAGCAGCCGAGGTCGCCCGTGCGGTACATGCGCGCGCCGGGCGTGGCCACGAAGGGATCGGCGACGAAGCGCTCCTCGGTGAGCGCGGGGCGATCGAGGTAGCCGCGCGCCAGTCCGGCGCCGGCGATGTGGATTTCGCCGGGCACGCCGAACGGTGTCGGCTGGCCGTGCGCGTCGAGCAGGTAGATCGCGAGGTCGCCGACAGGCCGGCCGATGTGGACGTCCTCGGCCGAGCGGACGTCCTGCACCGTCGCGGTGATGACGGCCTCGGTGGGACCGTAGGCGTTGAACAACTGCGGCCGGTGGCCGGGACGCGCTGCCCAGGCGCGGATGGCCTGCGCCTCGACTGCTTCGCTGCCGATGACGACCATGCGCACGGTCTCGGGGATCGCGATCGACGGATCGGCGCTCACGTACTGCCAGAACTTGGTCGGCAGTTCGGCGATGGTGATCCGCGCCTCGGCGCACAGCTGCCAGAAGCGCGCAGCATCGGTCTGCCACTCGGGCGTGCGCAGCACCAGCGTCGCGCCGACGGTCAGCGCGCCCAGGATTTCCTCGATCGACACGTCGAAGTTGATCGAGGCGAACTGCAGCACGCGGTCGTCCGCGCGGAAACCGTAACGTGCGGTCAGCGCCGGGATGCGGCGCGCCAGCGGGCCGTGTTCGACCGCGACACCCTTGGGCTCGCCGGTGGAACCGGAGGTGTAGATCACGTAGGCCAGATGGCGGGGTTCTAGGCCCGTTTCGGCCGACGCGAGGTCACTGTCCGGCAGCGACGCCCACGGTGCCTGCGGATCGTCCATCCGCACGACCGGCAACGCGGCCTCCCGCGCGAACGCGAGGTCGACGTCGCCCTGCGCGAGCAGCGCGCAAGGCCGGCTGTCGCGCAGCATGTAGGCGAGGCGTTCCTGCGGATACGACGGATCCAGCGGCACGTAGGCGCCGCCGGCCTTCAGCACCGCGAGGATCGCCGTCACCATGTCGACGCCGCGGTGGAGGCAGATCGCGACCTTCGCCTCCGGCGCCACGCCGAGCGTGCGCAGGTGGCGTGCGAGGCGGTTCGCGCGGGCGTTGAGTTCGCCGTAGCGCAGGCACGCGCCCTCGTGTTCCAGCGCGATCGCATCCGGATGCGCCTGCACGTGCCGCTCGAACAGCGCATGGATGCAGTCGTCCGTCTGCGAGGCGCGAGCATGCGCGGCAAACCCACCGGCCAGCACCTGGCGGCGTTCATCCGCATCGAGCGCCTCGATTCGCCAGGACGGCGTGAGCGGTGCGGACTCCAGCGCGTCGGCCATCGCGACCAGCACGGTCTGCATGTAGCCGCAGATCCGCCGCGGATCGAGCGGCGCGGTGGCCTGTGCGGTCAGCTTGAAGTCGTCGCCGAGATCGTCGACGGACAGATCGATCGGATAGCTCGAACGTTCGCGCACCGACACGAGTTCGGTGCCCGGCGCCCACGCGGACATGTCGGCGACACCGGCGCCGTGGCGATAGTTCAGCAGCGTCGTGAACAGCGGCGTGCTCGCCGGCAGCGCACTGCAGCGCTGTGCGAGCGCCAGCGAGGCATGTTCGTGGCCCAGCAGTTCCGACAGCAGCGCATGCGTGCGCTGCACGCCGTCGCGCACACCGGTCGCCCCCAGCGTGACCCGCAGCGGCAGCGTGTTGATGAACAGGCCCATTGCGCGTTCCGCACCGGCCGTTCCCTGCAGGCGGCCGAACAGCACGGTGCCGAACACGACATCGTCGCGGCCGGTGGTCTTCGCGAGCACCTGTGCCCACGCCCAGTGGAACAGGCTGGCGGTGGTGACGCCGAGGCGGCGCGCCTGACGGCGCAGGCGCTGCGAGAGTGCAGTCGGCAGCATGCTCCCGACTTCGTTCGCCTGCTCGCCGTTGCCGTGCACTTCCATCAACCCGAACGGCGCGGTGGTCTCGTCGATGTCGCCCAGCATCCGCGTGAAGAACGCTTCGTGCGCCTCGGCGCTCGTGCTCAGTCGCGCCTGCGCGACGAAGTTGCGGAACGGCACGGGCTCCGGCAGCGCCTGCGCGCGATCGCGCAGGATCATGCCGATCTCGCGCATCAGGATGTCCAGCGCGGTGTGGTCGAACACCAGATGGTGATGGACCAGCCGCAGCAGCCAGCGGTCGTTTTTCTCGTCATGCGCGACGAGGCCGCGCATCAGCGGCGCATGCCGCAGGTCGAGTCGGCGCGAGGCATCGTCGCGTTCCAGCTCGGCGGCGATGTCGTCGCCGGCCAGCGCCAGCGTCTGCACGTCGATGCGCGCGTCGCGCCATACGACCTGCACCGGCGCGTCGAGCCCTTCCCACAGCACGGCGGTGCGCAGCACGTCATGGCGATCGACCACGTGCTGCAGCGCGCCGACGAAACCATCGAGCGCCGCGCGGTCGCCGAAGCCCAGCGTGATCGAGAGCAGGTACGGATCGGCTTCCGGCTGCAGCAGGTGATGGAACAGGATGCCTTCCTGCAGCGGCGCGAGCGGGTAGATGTCCTGCACGTTCGCCGCACCGCCCCGCACCGCCGCCACGATGCGCGCGATCTGCGCGGCATCGAGCGCGACGAGAGGCAGCATGTCCGGCACGATCGCCGTGCAATCGGCCGGGATGCCGTTCGGCGGCACCGCAACCTCGCGAAGCCCGGCCTGCATCGCTTGTTCGATCGCGCGCGCCAGCGCGGCCAGCGTCGGACTCGCGAACAGCGCGGAGATGTCGGCGGCGAAGCCTTCCTGCCGCAGGCGCTCCATCATCTGTACGGCCAGCAGGGAATGCCCACCGAGCTCGAAGAAGTTGTCGTGCCTGCCGACGCGCTCCACGCGCAGCAGTTCGCACCAGATCGCCGCCAGCGTGGTCTCGACCTGCCCTTCCGGCGCCTCGTATGCGCGCTGCGCGAACGCCGCGCCCTCCGGTGCCGGCAGCGCACGCCGGTCCAGCTTGCCGTTCGGCGTCAGCGGCAGGCGATCGAGTGTCACGTACGCCGCCGGCAGCATGTATTCCGGCAGCGTGCGCGCCAAGCCTTCGCGCAGGCGCTGCGGCTCCGGTGCTTCGCCGTCGGCGACGACATACGCCACCAACCGTACTTCGCCCGGGACGTCCTCGCGCGCGATCACCGCCGCTTCGCGGATGCCTTGCTGCGCCGACAACTGCGCCTCGATCTCGCCCGGCTCGATGCGCAGGCCGCGCAGCTTCACCTGGTGGTCGTTGCGGCCGAGATATTCGATCGTGCCGTCCGCACGCCAGCGACCGAGGTCACCCGTGCGGTACATGCGCGCACCCGGTTCGTCCGAGAACGGATCGTCGAGGAACCGCGCCTGCGTCAATTCCGGCCGATTGAGGTAACCGCGTGCGACCTGCGCGCCACCGATGTACAGCTCGCCCGGCGCACCAATCGGCACGGGCTTGCCGTGGCGGTCGAGCAGGTAGAGCTTCGTGTTCGCGATCGGGCGACCGATGCGGATCGCCGTGTCGTCCGGCGAGATCACACCCGACGTGGCCACGACCGTCGTTTCGGTCGGGCCGTAGTTGTTCACCAGCACGAACGGCAGGTCTGCCGTCGGCAAGCGATTGAGTCGATCGCCGCCGGTCAGCAGCGAGCGCAGCTTCGTCCGACCGCCCTGCCCGCGTGCCAACGCTGCATCCGCGAGCGCGGTGACGAGGAAGCTGCTCTGCAGATCCTGCGATTCCCACCAGTCCAGCAGTGCCGACGGATCGCCCTGCGTGCGCGACGGCGGCAGCGCCAGCGTCGCGCCCTGCGCCAACGCCGGCCACACCTCCCACGTGCAGGCGTCGAACGCGACACCGGCGGTGCTCGACGTGCGTTCGCCTCGACTCAGCGGGAAGGTCTCGCTGTGCCACGCGACGAGATTCGCGAGGTGACGATGTTCGACCATCACGCCGTTCGGCTTGCCGGTCGAACCGGAGGTGTAGATCACGTACGCGAGCCGGTTCGGATCGGCGGCGATGCGTGCAGGCTGCAAGGCCGTCTCCGCCAGCGGCGGCAGCGCGTCGAGTTCCAGCACGGCCCAGTCGCCCGAAAGATCGACCTGCGCCGACAGCTCGGACTGCGTCAGCACCACCCGCGGCGCGCTGTCGGCCAGCATCTCGCGCAGGCGCTCGGCCGGCGCCGACGGATCGAGCGGCACGTACGCACCGCCGGCCTTCGGCACCGCCAGCATCGCGCGGACCAGGTCCGGGCCGCGACGCAGCAGCAGCGCCACGTGCGTCTCCGGACCGACGCCCAGCGCGCGCAGGCGCTGCGCCAGCGCATCGGCCTGCGCATCGAGCTCGCCGTAAGTGACGGTGTCGCCTTCGAACGCGATCGCGATCGCTTCCGGCGCCTCGGTCGCATGCCGCTCGAACCGCTGATGCACGCAGTCGTCTTGCGAATAATCGCGCCGGGTGGCGTTCCAGGCCTTCAGCACCAGCTGGCGCTCGGCACTGTCCATGAGGTCGATCGCGTCCACCGGCTGCGCGTCGTCGCGCACCATACCGCGCAGCAGCGCTTCGAGATGACCGACGTGTCGCTGCATCGTCGACAGGTCGTACAGCGCCGTCGCGAAGCACAGCGTGCCGACGATGCGATCTCCCGACTCCTGCAATTCCAGCGTCATGTCGAACTTGGCATCGGCCGACGGCGACGGCAGCGCGGTCGTCGTCATGCCTTCCAGCGCGAACGCCGTCTGCGGCACGTTCTGCCACGCGAACGCCAGCTGGAAGATCGGCGTGTGTGCGAGCGAGCGCTGCGGATTCAGCGCTTCCACCACCTGCTCGAACGGCACGTCCTGGTGCGCCTGCGCCGACACCACGCGCTCGCGCGCCTGCGCCAGCAGTTGCGCGACGCTGGGTTGATCGCCGAGATCGAGGCGCAGTGCCAGCGTGTTGACGAAGAAGCCGATCAGCGGTTCGACTTCGACGACCGTGCGATTGGCAACCGGCGTGCCGATCACCACTTCGTCCTGGCCGGCCAGTCGCGCCACCACGGCGGCCCATGCCGCCAGCAACGTCATGTAGAGGGTCGTGCCGTGGCGCTGCGACAGCGCCTTCAGCGAGACAGTCAATGCGGGATCAAGCGCGATCGGCAACAGTCCGCCGCGATAATCCTGCACCGCAGGACGCGGACGATCGGTCGGCAGCGCGACCAATGCCGGCGCACCATCCAGCGCCTTGCGCCAGAAATCCAGCTGCTTCTGCTGCACCTCGCCCGCCAGCCACGCCCGCTGCCACGCGGCGTAATCGGCATATTGTGCGGGCAGCGCAGGCAGCGGATCGAGAGCCGGCGAAATGCGATCGACGGCGTAGGCGCGATAGAGCGCATCGAGCTCGCGGGCCAGCACGTCCATCGACCAGCCGTCGGACACGATGTGGTGCATCGTCAGCAGCAGCGCGTGGTCCTGTTCGGACAACCGCAGCAGGCGGCAGCGGATCAGCGGGCCGCGTTCGAGGTCGAACGGTGTCTCCGCCTCGATCGCCTGCCAGTGCGCGATCGCGTCTTCATGCGATGCATGGGCATCACCGATGTCCTGCGTCGACAGCGCGAAACCCGACGCGGCGTCGATGCGCTGCACCGGCTGACCATCGACCAGTTCGAACCGCGTGCGCAGCGCTTCGTGGCGTTCCACGATGCGATCGAGCGCTGCCTGCATGGCGGCTTCGTCGAGCATGCCGTGCAAGGCAAGCGCGCAGGACAGGTGATACGCCGCGCTGGCCCGGGCGCCCATGCGGGCGATGAACCACAGGCGCTGCTGCGCGAACGACAGCGGCAGCGCGTCGGTGCGCGCCACCGCCCGGAGCTCGGGCAGCGCGTCCGCGGCCGGTCGATCGACCAGCGCCGCGGCGAGATCACGCAGCACCGGATGTGCGAAGAGATCGGGCAGGACCACCGGCACACCGAGGTGCTGGCGCACGCGCGCGACCATCTGCATCGCCAGCAGCGAGTGTCCGCCGAGCGCGAAGAAATGGTCGTCCCGGCCGACGCGTTCCACCCGCAGCAAGGACTGCCAAATCGTCGCGAGCGCGGTTTCGAGTTCGCCCCGCGGCGCCTCGTATGCTCGCTGCGCGAGCGCGCTGTCCGTGGGCGCCGGCAAGGCGCGGGCGTCGAGCTTGCCGTTCGGCGTGCGCGGGAGATCAGGCATCGCCACGTAGGCCGCGGGAATCATGAATTCCGGCAACGTGCGCGACAGTGCATCGCGCAGCGTCTGCGGATCGGTCGCGCCGGCATCGGCGACCAGATAGGCCACCAGACGCCGGTCGCCCGGGACGTCCTCGCGCACGCGCACCGCGGCTTCGCGGATGCCGGGCTGCGCCAGCAGCTGCGCTTCGATCTCGCCGAGCTCGATGCGCAGGCCGCGCAGTTTCACCTGGTCGTCGCTGCGGCCAACGTAGTCGAGTGTGCCGTCCTCGCGCCAGCGGACGATGTCGCCGGTGCGGTACATGCGCGCATCGGCCTGCGCGACGAACGGATCCTGCACGAAGCGTTCCTGCGTCAATTCCGGGCGATGCAGGTAGCCGCGCGCCAGTCCGGCACCGCCAACGTACAGTTCGCCTTCGACGCCGATCGGCAGCGGCCGGCGGGCGTCATCGAGCACGTACACCCGCGCATTGGCGATCGGCCGCCCGATCGGCGGGCGCCCGGTCATCGGTGCCTCGCAGACATGCCACGTCGCCCACACGGTCGTCTCGGTGGGGCCGTAGGCGTTGACGAAGCAGCGGCCCGGCGCCCAGCGCTCGACCAGCGCCGCCGGGCAGGCCTCGCCGGCGACCACCAGCGTGCGCACGCTCGCCATGCAGGCCGGATCGTCGATCCCGGCCAGCACCGACGGCGTCAGCGTCGCATGGGTGATGTGGTGTTCGATCAGCAGATCGCGCAGCACGGGACCCGCGACGACCGCGCCTGCCGGCGGCAGATGCAGCGATCCACCGTTGCACAGCGCCATCACCGTCTCGAAAACGCAGGCGTCGAAACTGAAGGAGGCGCACTGCAGCACGCGGCAGTCGGCGTCCGCCGGGAAGGCGCGGCGCTGCGCGATGGCGAGATTGACCACGCCGCGATGTTCGACCATCACGCCCTTCGGTTGTCCCGTCGAGCCCGAGGTGTAGATCACGTAGGCAAGATGCCGCGGCGCAAGCCCGATCTCCTCCGGCAGGAGGCGCGTGCACGGCAGTGCGACCATGCCTTCACGCTCGGCATCCATGTCCAGGAAGGCGGCCTGCGACGCCGACGCTTCGCGCAGGATCGAACGCACGTCGTGTGTCACGCCGTCATGGGTGAGCACCACGGCGGGGGCGCTGTCGTGCAGCAGGTAGCGCAATCGTTCGGCGGGATACGCCGGATCCAGCGGGACATAGGCACCGCCCGCTTTCCACGTCGCCAGCATCGCGACGACACGATCGATGCCGCTGGGCATGCAGATCGCGACGCGCGCGTCCGGGCCGACGCCCAACGCGCGCAGCCGATGCGCGAGCCGGTTGGCCTGCGCATCGACCTCGCCGTAGGTCAGTGTTGCCTCTGCGGACGCCAACGCCTTCGCCTGGGGCGCGCGATCCACCTGCGCCTCGAACAGCGCATGGATGCTCAGCCCATGCGGTACGTCGCAAGCCGTATCGTTCCAGGAGGCCGGAGGCTGCGGCTGCGATGCGGAAGACGACGTCGAATCACCGGCTTGCGACACGGGAAGCTGCGCGGAAGACGCGAGGTTCGCTTCCCTGGACGACAGGGTCTCGGAGCACGCTTCGTGCTTGTTCATCTCAAGAAATCCTTTTCATGTGGTCATCCGGATCGCATGTGCATCCGGAAACGTGTCCTGGGCGATCCACGGCATGCCGCTTCGCGCCGTCCTTCCTGGAAGGGCCATCAATGGAACCGCATCGTCACCATGCGGAACCGATTTCCTCGATCAAGTAGAGCGCTCGCATGTTGCAGTTTCGTGCGCATCGCCGCCGGGGACGGCCATCGATGCACATATCCGGACCATCATGCGGCAGCGAAGTCGCAAGCCACGAGACTGCCGGCGATCATGCCGACATCCGGCCATCGTCTTCGCATGCCTGTCGTGATTCACCGTCGTTGCGCGCGGCCCCCTTGCCACCCACGCGCGCATCGCAATGTGCTGTCGAACCCCCGGCCCGCTCGAAATGCATGCGAAGCCGGGATGGCCTTGTCCATGCCATGCCCCCGACGACACGTGAATCCATCGCATCGGGTGTCGATCAAGATCCGGGAAGAGCAGAACAGCGCGACACCGCGAACATGTCGCTGCTGCAATCCTCCGTTTTCAACGCCTTTCCGTGGCACTCCGTATTCGGAACCATTTCCATTCGGCGGCCTAAGCTAATGGCTGCGGGTTGCCAGTGCAATAGGAGCGGATGTCCGGAAAATGGAATCCGAGCGATCGTCACACTGCCGCAAAAGAACGGCAGGCACCCCTGTTTTTCGTGATGAACCTCCGGATTTCCATTCACGATCGCGACGAATTGCCGAATGCAATCGTTGCCGCCACGACATGCATGCGCAACGCGAGTCGCCTCATCGTGTTCATGAAGATGAGCCTTCGCGAACCCGATGACGCCAGGCATTCATCATCCACCGACCCGCATCGCTCCCGGATGGTTCCCGATGCGGAATGCGCAACACGTCTATCGTGTTTTCCCATCACCGCAAGCGGGACGATCGATGCCCGCGCGCATCATCGGCTTGCGGATCTTCCACACGACGGATGTGAACCGGGCCATCTGGATCGACTGCAGCATCGACGCATCACGCATGACACATCCGCCACCGCGCACAAGAAAAATCCCGGCGGGCGCGAGGCCGACCGGGATTTCGTGTGCACCGCCTGGCAGTCGAATTCAGAACGGAATGTCGTCGTCCGAGAAATCGTCCATCGGCGGCGGGCTGCTCGCCGCCGGCGCCTGGCGCTGACCACCGCCGCCGCCACTACCGTAACCGCCACCGCGCTGGCCGCCGCCGTAGCCGCCGCCACTGCCGCCACCGTATCCACCCCCTTCGCTGCGCTGGGCGCGGGCCGGGCGATCGCCACCGCCGCTGCCGCCTTCGCTGCGACCGCCGAGCATCTGCATCTCGTCTGCGATGATGTCGGTGAAGTAGCGCTCGACGCCGTCCTGACCGGTGTACTTGTCGTAGCGGATCGAGCCTTCGACGTAGACCTGCGAACCCTTGCGCAGGTATTCGCCGGCGATCTCGCCGAGCTTGCCGAAGAACGTCACGCGGTGCCACTCGGTGCGTTCCTGCTGGTTGCCGTCACGGTCCTTGCGGACACTGGTGGTGGCCAGACGCACCTTGGTCACGGCCATGCCGCCCTGGGTGTACTTGGTTTCGGGGTCGTCGCCGAGGTTGCCGACGAGGATGACCTTGTTGATGCCGCGTGCCATGAACGTACCTGCCGTTGTGCCGTGGGTGGCGCAGAACATTGGATTATAAGCCCGGCGTCCCGGAATCGGGACTTCCCGCGGCCGAGGGTCGGGGTTCCCCGACACCGGGCAGGGCCTTCCACGGCGGCGCCTTCTATAATTGCGCGTTCTCCACGTCCGGACCCCCCATGCACGCGACCTCGGCGACCCCTGCGCTCGACCTGCCCGCCATCCAGGCGCTCGCCGCCACCGACATGGCCGCGGTCGACGCCCTGATCCGCCGCCGGCTGGCCTCGGACGTGGTGCTGGTCAACCAGGTCGCCGAGCACCTCGTCGCCGCGGGCGGCAAGCGCCTGCGGCCGATGCTGCTGCTGCTCGCGGCGCGGGCGCTGGGCCACGGCGGACCGGACGCGCACCAGCTCGCGGCGGTGGTCGAGTTCATCCACACCGCCACCCTGCTCCACGACGACGTGGTCGACGAGTCCGACCTGCGCCGCGGCCGCAAGACCGCCAACGCGCTGTTCGGCAATGCCGCCAGCGTGCTGGTCGGCGACTTCCTCTACTCGCGCAGCTTCCAGCTGATGGTCGAACTGGACCGCCTGCCGGTGATGCGCATCCTCGCCGACACCACCAACGCCATCGCCGAGGGCGAGGTGCTGCAGTTGCTGCACGTCCGCAACCCGGACACCGACGAGCCGGCCTACCTGAAGGTGATCGAGCGCAAGACCGCGGTGCTGTTCGCCGCCGCCACGCGGCTGGGCGCGCTGCTCGCGGGCGCCGACGAAGCGACCCAGCAGCGCCTGCACGACTACGGCATGGCCCTGGGCTACGCCTTCCAGATCGCCGACGACGTGCTGGACTACAGCGCCGACGAGGCCGCGCTGGGCAAGCATCTCGGCGACGATCTGGCCGAGGGAAAGGCGACCCTGCCGCTGATCCACGCGATGCTGCATTCCGACGCCGCGACCCGCGACCGCCTGCGTGCGATCGTCGAAGCCGGCGAAGTCGAGGCGATGCCCGAGGTGCTGGCGGCGATCGAGGCCACTGGCGGTCTGGCCTACAGCCGCAAGCGCGCCGACGACTACGCCGACGCCGCCGAGCGCGCGCTCGACGGGCTGGGCGACAACGAGGCGATCGCCGCCCTGCGCGGCCTCGCCCGCTACGCGGTCCGCCGCGACCGCTGACCGCGATGACCTTCCCGGCGGACGAGCGCGCGACGCTGCTGGCGGTCAAGGGCGTGGGCCCGACCGTCGTCGACCGGCTGGAACAGATCGGCATCGACTCGCTCGCCGCGCTGGCGGTGTCGAAGCCGGAGGACATCGTGGCGCAGGTGGCGGCGATGCTCGGCGCGACCTGCTGGAAGAACAGCCCGCAGGCCCGGCGGGCGATCATCGATGCCGTGGCCGCGGCCAGGCGCGCGACCGTGGCCTGACCGCCGTTTCAATGGTTGCTTCACCCGACCGGACGGCCGCGCGGCGGGCACATCGGCCGGCCGCACGCCCGCCCGGGACACGTCACGGGTTGAAACGCTCGTGGAAGAACAGGTTCATCATCGAGAACGCCCGCTTCGCGGCACGCTCGTTGTAGACGCAGCCCGGCGGGTTGTTGGAGCCTTCCAGCGCGAAGCAGTGCACCGCGCCGCTGAGGTTCACGAACTGCCAGTCGGCGTTCGCGGCCTTCATCTCGTTCTCGAACGCCTGGATCTGCTCGGCCGGGACGTAGGTGTCGTCGGCGCCGTTGAGCGCGAGCACGCTGGTCTTCAGCGCGCCGGCTTCCGCAGGCAGCGTGGTGTCGAGCCCGCCGTGGAAGCTGACCACGCCGGCGACATTGGCGCCGCTGCGGGCGAGCTCCAGCACCGTCTTGCCGCCGAAGCAGAAACCGATCGCGCCGATGCGGTCGACGTCGAGCGGCGCGGTCTTCGCCTGCTCGCGCAGGGCGTCGAGCGCGGCCGCGGCGCGCGCGCGCAGGCCCGGGAGGTCCTGGTACAGCTTGGTGACGAGGGCGCGGGCGGCCTTGTCGTCCCTCGGACGCACGCCCTTGCCGTAGACGTCGGCGACCAGCACGACGTAGCCGGCGGACGCGATCTGCTTGGCCTTCTCGACCGACGCCGGGGTCACGCCCTTCCAGTCCGGCACCATCACCAGACCCGGACGCTTGGTGGCGTTGGCGTCGTTGTAGACGACGTAGCCGCTGAAACGCAGCTTGCCCTGCTTCCATTCGACCGGTTTGGCCTGCATGGCGGCGAAGGCCGGCAGCGTCAGCAGCAGCGAGAGGATGAGGGCGGCAACGGGGGCCGCACGACGGAACAAGCGCATGGGACCGTACTCCATGTCAGGGGGAAACCCGTCCAGCCTACCCGGAATCGACGACGGTTTCCCCTGCACGATGCCCGCAATCGAACATCGCCGATCCACGGGGCTCAGGCGATGCCGAGCCCCGGAATGGCGGCGATCGTGTCGGGATCGAACCCGCCCAGCGTCGCGAAATGGCGGCCGCGCTCGGTGTAGTCGCGGTAGGCGCCGAAGCTCGGGGCTCCGGGCGACAGCAGGACGATGCCGTTGCCGACGACGCTGCCGCCGGTGCCCGCGGCGAGCAGGCGCCGGGCGGCGTCCACCGCGGCGGGCAGATCGGTCGCCGCAGCCAATCCGAAGCCGGCCTCGGCCGCGACCGGCGCCAGCAGCGCGTGGATCTTCGGACCGTTCTGGCCCAGCGTCACGACCGCCGCCGGCGGATCGGTGCGCAGGGCGTCGGCGAAATCGCGCCAGTCCAGACCACGGTCGTGGCCGCCGACCAGCACCGCGATGCGCCGCCCGCGGAAGCAGTCCAGCGCGGCCAGCGTCGCGTGCGGCGTGGTGCTGATCGAGTCGTTCACCCAGGTCAGGCCGTCGTGCTCGCCGAGGGTCTGCAGGCGATGCGGCAGCGGCCGGAACGTGGCGGCGTGCGGCGCCAGCGCGACGGCATCCAGCCCCAGCGCCTCGATCGCGGCCAGCACGGCGCAAAGATTGGAGCGGTTGTGGCGGCCCGGCAGCGGTACGTCTGAGGTATCGAACACCGCGACGTCGCCGCGATGCACCACGTCGCCGCGCAGGTGCCAGCCATCGGGGCGACCGACGTAGCGGACCTCGCTGTCCGGCAGCGGCAGCGCGGCCAGCGTGCGGTCCTCGCCGTTGAGGATGGCGATGCGCGGCGTGGCCACGGTGAACAGTGCCAGCTTGTCGGCGATGTAGCGCGCCTCGCTGCCGTGCCAGTCCAGATGCTCGGGAAAGAGGTTGGTCGCGACCGCGATCTCCGGCCGCACGCCCGACAGCGCCACGTCGCGGGTCTGGTAGCTCGACAGCTCGATCGCCCAGAATTCCGGCGGATCATCGATGTCCAGCAGTTCCAGCATCGGCAGGCCGATGTTGCCGCACAGCGCGGTGCGATGCCCACCGGCGCGCAGCAGGTGCGCCAGCAGCGCGGTGGTCGTGCTCTTGCCCTTGGTGCCGGTGACGCAGAGCGTGCGCGCTTCGGGATGTTCGGCGAACCACAGCGCGGTGCCGCCGGCGAACAGCGTGCCGCGCGCCGCGGCGTCCGCGGCCTCGGGGCCGTACGGACTGATGCCGGGCGACTTGATCACCACCTGGAAGCGCGACAGGCGATCGGCATCGACCGTCGTCTCGATCGACAGCAGTGGATCGGCCAACGCCTGCGCGTCGGCGGCTTCGGCTTCGCTGCAGAACAACGTCAGCGGCTGCGACGGCAACCGGCGGCGCAGCGCGCGCCACGCGGCGCGGCCCTCGCGGCCCCAGCCCCACAGCGCGACGCTGCGGCCGGCGAGGCCCACGATGCCGCCGCGGACGGCCTCAGGCGACGAACCGGGCACGCAGCCGCTCCCACAGCGCCGCGGGGACGCGGTGTTCGTCGTCCAGCGCCAGCAGCGGTTCGATCGCGAGGTCGCCATCGACCAGTTGCGGCCGGATCTCGCGCGCGAAGCGCTCGACGATCTCGTCCTCGCGCCAGTCCGGGCGCTCGGCCAGCGCGGCCATCGCCGCGCGCGACTCGCGGCCCTCGCCCACGCACTCGAACGGCTTGTGGTCGCGGAATTCCAGCAGCGCGTCGTAGCCCGGGATCTGGCCGGCGTCGTCCAGCAGGTTGCGGCCGAAGATCGCGACCAGCCGCGGCTTCGGCATGAACGGCGCCAGCGCCAGGAACACGAAATGGCACTTCGGGCAGACGCCGCACCAGCGGCTGGCCGGACGCTCGCCGAGGATGTGGAAGTTGCGGTTGCAGCTGGAGAAATGCGCGTCGTAGCGATCGGTCTTCGCGAACTGGCGCGCGACCGCGAGCTCGCTCAGCGGGCGCAGCAGCGAGTAGTAGTGCAGGTCCGCGGCGACGTGGCGATGCACGTGGTCGCCGAAGTCGCGCTCGAACGCCCAGCCCTTCGACCACTGGTGGTTCACCTCGCCGGTGCCCTCGATGAGGCTGCCGTAGCTGGCCGAGCGTTCGTTGGAGAACACCACCTGGTCGGCGCCCAGCAGCACCGCAGCGAAGACGAGAATCGCCGAGTTCACCGCGGTCACCGGGATGTGGCCGTTCCACGCGCCCTGGCGGTTGTATTCGAACAGTTCCGGCGCGAGCTGGCGGCCGAGATTGAGCGTCGGCAGGCCGGTGCGCTCGGCGCAGGCCTTGATCAGCTGCGACCCGCCGATCCACGTCACCGTCTGCTCGACGCCGGCGTCGCGCAGCGCCTCGATGCTGACCAGCGAATCCTTGCCGCCGCCGATCGCGACCAGCGCGTGTTCGCGCAGGCCGAGCGCGGGCGCGGCAGACACGGCCGTGTCCGTCGCCGGGAAGCGGATGCGGCCGTGCAGGTCGAGACCGTTGCGGTAGGCGAATTCGCCGAGGCCGTGCAGGTAGATCGAATCGAGCAGCGCGGCGGTGTCGGAGTCGACGGCGTAACCGTCGATGCGGATCTCCGGCGGCACCGCGGCCTTGTAGTAGCTCACGCCGGCGATCAGGTGCAACAGGCGCAGCGCACGTTCGGCCGCGACGGCGCGATCGCCGTCCAGCGCGAACGGCGCGCCCGGCACGGTCACGGTTTCGACCAGTTCGGGGCCGTCGTCGAAGGCGTAGACGAGCTGCGCGACGCCGGTCTGCGCGTCGAAGCCGCAGCGGACGAAACGGAAGGCGCGAATGTCGTCGCGTTTGAATTCGGGACTCACGGGGACACTCCACGGGCGAGCGCGGGCGACCAGCGCTTGCGGACGAAACGAACGATGATGCATTCCACGAGGAGGGCCGGAACGCCGGTGACAATGAAGCCAACCGCCGACACCATCACGCCGACACCCAGAGTCAGCCATGCGAGTTCGAGGAAACCGAACGCAGCATAGGCACGGCCGATGTTGCTCGTCAGCAACATTTGAGCTGAAAAGCCCAGACCAACCGCGATCTGCGCGGAAATCACGATGTAACCGGACAAGGTCAATGCATCCATGCGCCACCAGCCCGGCTTACGTGTCCACAGCATGGCAGCGACGACGGCGGCGAAGATCGCGGGAACGACGACGATCATCTGTATCGTCGCAAAATCAGGCGGTCCATTACGGCCCACCTTCAATATCCACAACAGACTGCTGGCAGCCGTGGCGATGCACCAGGCCGCGATCGCATTGAGCAGCACCAGCACGGCTCGACCGCTCACCCCACCACCTCTTCCACCGGCAGCGACCGCAGGTTGTAGGTGCTGGCCATCGACATGCCGTAGGCGCCGGCGTCGGCGATCAGCACGACGTCGCCTTCCTGCGTGGCGGCCGGCAGCATGCGCGCGCGGCCGAACACGTCGCTGCTCTCGCACACCGGGCCGACGACGTCGAACGGCAGCACCGCGTCGTCGTCGAGGCGCGACAGGTTGCGGATCGCGTGGAAGGCGTCGTACATCGCCGGCCGCACCAGCGCGTTCATGCCGGCGTCCAGGCCGATGCGGCGCACGCCGTCCTTCTCGACCACCTGCGTGACCCGCGCCAGCAGCACGCCGGCCTCGGCGACGAGATAGCGGCCCGGCTCGATCGCCAGCGCGAAACGCGGATACGCGGCCTTGATCCCGGCCAGACCTTCCGCGAGGGCGTCGACGTCGAACGGGCGCGCGTCGGGCGTGTACGGCACCGGCAGGCCGCCGCCGATGTCGATGGTCTCGACCGTGCCGATCTGCTCGGCCAGCGCGGCGAGGTCGGCGTAGACCTCGCGCCAGTGGGCGACGTTCTCGATGCCGCTGCCGAGGTGTGCGTGCAGCGCGACGACGCGGGCGCCGAGCTTGCGCGCGGCATCGACGAAGGCGCCGGCGCGGGCGATCGGCAGGCCGAACTTGGCGTCGCTGCCGCCGGTGCGGACCTTCTCGTGGTGGCCGTCGCCGCGGCCGAGATCCAGCCGCAGCCACAGCGCGCGGTCGCGGAAGACGTCGGGCCAGCGCTCCAGCGCTTCGACGCTGTCGACGGTGACGTTCGCGCCCAGCGCGAGTGCGGCGACGTATTCCGCACGCGGCGCGAAGCTGGGCGTGAACAGCACGCGCGCCGGATCGAGGCCCGGCAGCGTCTCGAACACGTGTTCAACCTCCGCCAGCGACACGCACTCGAAGCCGAAGCCTTCGGCCGCCAGCGCGTGCAGGATCACCGGGTGCGGATTGGCCTTCAGCGCGTAGAAACGGCGGTCGATCGCGGCGACGCCGCGCAGCGCGCGAGCGCGGGCGCGCACGGTCGCGAGGTCGTACACGTAGGTGGGCGTGCCCTGCCCCGCGCGCGCGACAAGCGCGGCCGCCTGCACCTGCCACCACGGCGCCGGGCGCTCGGGCCTGCCGTGCGCGATCTCGGTCCAGCTCGGGCCGAACACCGCCGCGTCCTGCACCGGCATCGCGCCGCTGCGGATCAGTTCGCCGTGCAGTTGCGGCAGCAGGCCGTCGGCGTCGGCCTCGTCGACCACGAAGGTCAGGTTGAGGTCGTTCGACGACTGCGAGATCAGGTGCACGCGCTCCTTGCCGAAGGTCGCCCACACGTCCGACAGCTTGTGCAGCAGCGAGCGCATGCCGCGGCCGACCAGCGTGATCGCCGCGCACGGCGCGATCACCTTCACCCGGCAGATCTCGGCGAGATCCGCCGACAGGCGATTCAGCACGTCGCTGCTGACCAGATTTTCGCTGGGGTCCAGCGACACCGTCACGTTGGTTTCCGACGAGCCGATCAGGTCGATCGACAGGCCGTGGCGCTTGTAGCGCTCGAACACGTCGGCGAGGAAGCCGACCTGCTGCCACATGCCGATCGATTCCATCGACACCAGCACGATGCCGTTGCGGCGGCTGATCGCCTTCACGCCTGGCACGGTGGCGACGCTGGCGTCGATGCGCGTGCCCGGCAGGTCCGGGCGTTCGGTGTCGAGGATCGCCATCGGCACGCCGGCGTCGCGGCACGGCGCGATCGAGCGCGGATGCAGCACCTTGGCGCCGGTGGTCGCGATTTCCTGCGCTTCGGCGTAGTCGAGACGGCTGAGCAGGCGCGCGTCGGGCACTTCGCGCGGGTTCGCGCTGAACATGCCGGGCACGTCGGTCCAGATCTCGACCCGCTTCGCCTTCAGCAGCGCGCCGAAGTACGCGGCCGAGGTATCCGAACCGCCACGACCGAGGATGGCGGTGCCGCCGTCGGCGTGGCGGGCGATGAAGCCCTGCGAGATCAGCAGTCGCGTGGGCTGCGTGGCGAAGCGCTCGCGGAACGCGGCGTCGCCCTGGTAGCGGCAGTTCACCGACAGCCGCTGCGCCCAGTCGCTGGCGTTCGGCAGCGAAACCGCGTCGAGCCAGCCGCGCGCATCGCACCACCCGATGTCGTGGCCCTGCGCATGCAGGTAGGCCGCACCGATCGTCGACGACAGCAATTCGCCCTGCGCCAGCACTTCGGCCTGCCAGTCCAGCGGACGGGTCGCCGCACGCGGATCGTCGCCGAGGCCACGCAGCGCGGCGAGGCGTTCGCCCAGCACGACGTCGGCGTCGAGATCGAGGTCGGCACAGAACGCGCGATGGCGTTCCACCAGCGCGGCGATGCGCTCGGCGATGCCGTTGCCGTCGGCAATGGCGGTGAGTTCGTTGGTCACGCCCGACAGCGCCGAGACCACCACCAGCACGCGCACGCCTTCGTCGTCGGCCCGTTTTTTCGCCAGGCGCCCGATGGTGTCCCAGCGGTGGCGGCGCGACACCGAGGTGCCGCCGAACTTGAGCACGACCCAGGCGGGGCCGGCGGAATGCGTATCGGGCATCGGAAGGGGGCGGATAGACTGAGGGGGGCCGGCACGTGGCCGGACCCCAATTCTATGCGAACCGGACCGCCCGCCATGAGGTCGTTGCGCTATCTGCAGATGGACGTGTTCGCCGATCGCCCCGGCGCCGGCAACCCGCTGGGCGCGGTGCTGGACGGCGACCGCTTCGACCCGGCCCGGATGCAGGCCTTCGCCGCCTGGACCAACCTGTCCGAGACCATCTTCCTGCTGCCGCCCACGCAGCCCGGCGCCGACTACCGCGTCCGCATCTTCACGCCGTGCTCGGAACTGCCGTTCGCCGGCCACCCCAGCGTGGGCGCGGCGTGGGCGGTGCTCGACGCCGGCCTGGTGCCCGCCGGTCGCGCGACGCTGGTGCAGGAATGCGCCGCCGGCCTGCTGCCGGTACGGGTGGAGGTCGACGGTGACACTCGCCGCACGCATGTCCGCGCCCCGCGCGCCCGGCCAGTCGACGAGGCTGTGCCGATCGAACTGCTCGCCGCTGCAGTCAACGGCATGAAGCGCGGCGGGCTTGAGCCCGCCCTATGGCGCAACGGTCCGCGCTGGTGGCTGGTGGCGCTGGCCGATGCCGCGTCGGTGCGCACGCTGGCGCCGGAGCTGCCCGCCGTCGCCGCGCTGTGCCGGGCGACCGGCGCGACCGGGCTGGCGGTGCATGCGCCGGAATCCCGCGACGGCCACGACCTCGTCGTCCGCGCCTTCTGCCCGGCCGACGGCATCCCCGAGGACCCGGTCACCGGCAGCGCGCAGGCCGCCATCGCCGCGCAACTGGCCGCCGCCGGCCGCCTGCCCGGGCACGGCGGCCGCTACGTCGGCAGCCAGGGCCACGAACTGGGCCGCGACGGCCGGGTGTCGGTCGAAGTGGATGCCGACGGCGAGGTCTGGATCGGCGGCGCCACGCAGCCGATCATCCGCGGGACGGTCGATTGGTGACCCGCGCAGCGAAAGGACGCTTCCGATGACGATCTACGCCCTGCAATACGAACTCCGCCCGGCGCCACACAGCGAGGACTTCGCGACCGTCGGCGGCGCGATCGCGAATTCCTTCGTGCGCGCGGACACGCCCGAGGCCGCGCACGCGGCCGCCATGGCCTATTTCCGCGACCAGGCCTGGGAACTGGTGGAGGTGGAACATCCGCCGCAGCCGGTCGACCGCGCGCGCTGCGAGGACGACCCGGAATTCCTCGACGCCTTCGACGAGGCCGAGGCGCACGGCGAATGCCACCTGCTCCACCTGTGGCCGCCCGAGGACCGCGACGGCGCGCCGCTGCACTGACCACCCCGGCCCGGCGCTGATAAGCTGCCCCGCCCCGCAGAATACCAAGCCCATGACCGCACGCCGCTATGTCCAGGTCGACGTCTTCGCCGACCGCCCCGGCGCCGGCAATCCGCTCGCCGTGGTCCTCGACGCCGACGGCCTGAGCGATGCGCAGATGCAGGCCATCGCGAAGTGGACCCGGCTGCCCGAGACCACCTTCGTGCTGCCGGCCACCGACGCCGACACCAGCTACCGCATCCGCATGTTCAGCCCGCGCCGCGAAGTGCCGTTCGCCGGCCATCCCAGCGTCGGCACCGCGCACGCCATGCTCGAAGCCGGCCTCGCCGTGCCGAAGGACGGCCTGCTGGTGCAGCACGGGATCGCCGGCAAGCTGCCGCTGCGCGTGACCGGCACCGGCGCGACCCGCACGATCGCGGTGCGCACCCCGCGCGCGACCGTGCGCGAGATCACCACCGCCGACGACCCGCGCCTGCGCGACGTGCTGGCCACGTTGCCGCCGGGCGCACTGCCGCCGGTGCTGATGGACGGCGGCCGCCGCTGGTGGATCGCCGAGCTCGCCGACGAAGCGACGCTGCGCGCGGCCACGCCGCCGTGGCCGGCGATCGGCACGCTGGCCGAATCCACCGACAGCATGGGCCTGTGCGTGTTCGCGCGCAGCACCGATCCGGTCTACTACCTCGCGGTCCGCGCCTGGGTCGGCGCGCCGGCGCAGTTCGAAGACGCCGCCTCAGGCGCCGCCAACGCCACCCTCGCCGCCTGGCTGGCCTCGCAGGACGCGCTACCCGGCGACAGCGGCTTCTACCGCATCAGCCAGGGCCGCGAAGTCGGCCATGACGCGATCATCGAACTCACCGTCGACGCCGAAGGCGACGTGTGGTCCGGCGGACGCGTGTGTTCGGTGGTGCGCGGGGAACTGGACTGGCGTTGAGCGAAAGCCTTCTGCATCGCCAGAACCTCGACGCCCGCTGCGACTTTCCACTGTCATCCCGAACGCGGGCGCAGCCCGCGGAGGGACCTGCTTTTTGTCGTCATCCCGGCGAATGCCGGGACCCGGCTTTCATGAGAAGCAGGGCTTTCGCGCCATGCGGAGGGCGCACTCCATGCCCATGTCGTTGACGCTTCGCAACGCCACGCTCGAAGACGCGGACGCCATCAGCCGGCTGGTGGTCGGCCTGGCGCATCACTTCCTCGAAGATCCCGACGCCGAAGCGGCACAGCCGTTCCTCGCGACGCTGACGCCGGCGGCGACCGCACAGCGGATCGCGTCGCCGGATTTCCTTCATTGCGTCGCGGAAGACGACAGCGGCCTGTGCGGCGTCATCGCGCTGCGCGGCGGCTCGCACGTCTACCATCTCTTCGTGCGATCGGACCGGCACCGGCGCGGCATCGCGGGCGCCCTGTGGCGGCACGCGAAGGCGCTGTCGGGCCATGACACGTTCACGGTGCGGTCCTCGCTGTACGCGGAACCGGTCTACGCACGGCTGGGGTTCGTCCGCGAGGCGCCGCCGCGCACCGACAACGGCGTCACTTACGTCGTGATGCGCCACGGCGGCGGCTGAGCCTCGGCCTGTCGTCGCGCTGCCTCACGCGGACGTCGGGAACGCGCGGCGGAACGCCTCGAAGATGGCAAGGTCGCGCGAACCATCCAGCACGGAAAAGCGGATCGTCTCGAACCGCCCGTGCCACGCGCCGTGCAGCAGGTGGTCGGCGAAGGCAGCCGCAACCATCGCGGGATCGTTGCGGAAGACACCACAGCCCCACGCGCCCAGCACCAACCACCGGTAACCGTGTTCCGCCGCGACCGCCAGCACGCCCTCGATGCGGCGGTGGAAGGTTGCGGCGATGCGCGGCGATTCCTCGGGCCGGTTCAGCGCGATGGCGCCCGCATTCGGCGCGGCGCAGGTCAGGAATCCGGCGAGCCGCGGCGCGTCGAGCAGCATGCCGTCGTCGTCACGAAACACCGGGCAATCGGGCGAAACGATGATCGCATCGCTGTAGAGCAGCGACGACGATGCGCGATGGTCGTCGTAGAACGCCTCGCAGCGCGACAGTGAGGCGTAGAGCGCAGAACTGCGCGCGAGCGACTCCTCCTGCGCCTGACTGCCGCCGAGGAATCCGCCGCCCGGATGCTTCGCCGACGCAAAATTCAGGACGGCGACCGGCGCCTCGTCCTGCGCCAGCAGCGCGGCGAAGCCGGCGAGCGTGGTTTCGTTCACGACGTCGATCCGCGTGGCATACGTCCCTGCCGCGCCGCGCTGCGTTTCGATGATGCGACCGACGGCCTCGGCATCGAGATGCCGCGTGCGTTCGAGGCAGCGCGCGAGCGACGCCGACAGATCGACCTGCTCACCTTTCGGCGCGACATAGCCGCCGTCGTCGACGATGCGCAACGTGTCGCGCGCGATGCGTTCGCGCGCCGTGCGGTTCGCGGTCACGGCGTCCCGAACCGCCCCAGCGGCGCGCCTGCCAGCAGATGCAGGTGGATCTGGAACACGGTCTGGCCGCCGTGGTCGTTGCAGTTCATGACGATGCGGTAGCCATCGTCGGCGAAGCCCTGTTCCTTCGCGTAGCGGGCCGCGGCGACGGCGAGGCGGCCGACCAGTTCGGCCTGGTCCGGCTGCACGTCGTTGAGCGTCGGGATCGTCTCTTTCGGCACGAACAGCACGTGGATCGGCGCCTGCGGCGCGATGTCGCGGAACGCGATGACGTGGTCGTCCTCGAACACGATGGTCGCGGGGATCTCGCGGCGGATGATCTTGTGGAAGATGGTGTCGGACATGGGCGCCTCCTGTGCGTGGACCGATTGTACGGACGGCGGGCACTGGCCCGCCATGTCGGATGTTCCATGGCATCGCATGCGACGCGAAGCGGCTTCGATCATCGTCCGCAACGATCGGAAACACCGCGACGGCGGGCCGGGGCCCGCCCTACGCGGGCATTTCGCTGCGGCTGCCGAACGCATGCGACAGCGTGCCGCGATCGACGTATTCCAGTTCGCCGCCGAGCGGCACGCCGTGCGCCAGCCGCGTCGGCTTCACGCCGTGCTGGCGCGCGAGCTGGGCGAGGTAGTGCGCGGTGGCTTCGCCCTCGACGGTCGGGTTGGTGGCGATCACCAGTTCCTGCACCTCGCCCTCGGCGAGGCGCGCAGCGAAGGCATCGAGGCCCAGCTCGCGCGGGCCGATGCCGTCGAGCGGGCTCAGCCGTCCTTGCAGCACGAAGTAGAAACCTCGGTAGCCGGTGGCCTGCTCGATCACCAGCCGGTCCGCCGGCGATTCCACGACGCACAGCAGGTGCGCATCGCGCGCACTGCTGGCGCAGGTCGCGCACACCGGCGTCTCGCTGAAATCGCGGCAGCGCTCGCAGTGGCCGATGCGCTCCACCGCGTTCGCCAGCGCATCGGCGAGGCGCTGCCCACCCTCGCGATCGCGCTCCAGCACGTGGTAGGCCATCCGCTGCGCGGTCTTCTGGCCGACCCCGGGCAGGATGCGGAAGGCGTCGATGAGGTGTTCGAGCAAGGAAGCGGTCATCGCATCACGCGGGTAGAGCGGGCTTCAGCCCGCTGTTCTTTGCTGGAATTTTCCGTGAAAGCAGCGGGCTGAAGCCCGCTCTACCAAAACCGATGGGAGGGATCAGAACATCCCCGGCAGCTTCATCCCCGGCGGGATGGGCATGCCGGCGGTGGCGGTGGACATCTTCGCCTGCGATTCGGCGTTGATCTTGCCCACCGCGTCGTTGATGGCGGCAACGACCAGGTCTTCGGTCATTTCGACGTCGGACAGCACGCTCGGATCGATGCGCACCTTGCGGCACTCCATCTTGCCGCTGAGGGTGACGCTGACCAGGCCGTTGCCGGCGCTGCCGGTGGCCTCGATCTTCGCGACTTCTTCCTGGGCGCGCTGCAGGTTTTCCTGCATCTTCTGCGCCTGTTGCATGAGTTGGGCGATGTTTCCGCGCATGGGGCTCTCTGGTTCAATCTTCGAAGGGACGGATGGAATCGGGCACGAGCTTCGCGCCCTGCTGCTGCATCAGGCGCTGCACGTCGGGGTGGCCGAGGAAGGCGTCCTCGGCGGCCGCCTGACGGGCGTCGCGCTGGCGTTCGTTGCGCTGGTGCAGGGTCTCGACGTGCGCGGCGCGCCCGGTCTCGAACTTCAGCTGCACCGGCCCGCCGAGCTGCGCCGACAGCGCATCGGTCAGGGCCTTGATCAGGGACGGGCTGCGCAGGTGATCGTCGTCCTCGGACAGCGACAGGCGCAGGACGCCGTCCGCATGGGCGAGGAAGGCGGCGTGCGCGGCCAGCTCGCGCACCGGACCACGCAAGTCGGAGCGGGCGACGAGGTCGAGCCAGCGATCGTTGTCGATCTCGCCAATGGATGCGGCGACCGGCGCGGCGGCCGGACTCGGCGGCTGCACCGGCGGCGGCGCGCTGACCTCGATCTGCGGCGGCCGCGACGGCGGCGGCTCGGCAACCCGGCGTTCCTGCGTGACCGGATTTTCCATCGCCGCGGGCGGCAACGGCCGGGCGGCCTGCGGCGCCGGCTTCGCGGCCGCGCTTTCGAGCGCGGCGCGGGCAGCCTCGGGCCCGCGGGCGGACGCAGCGGCCGGGCGTTCGAGCTGCGCGGCGCCGGCATCGGCCGGGCGGAACGCCAGCATCCGCAGCGCGGTCATCTCGAAGCCGGCACGCGGACTGGGCGCGTAGCCGAGGTCGCGACGACCCTGCAGCGCCATCTGGTACCACAACTGCACGACTTCCGGCCGCAGCTGCGCGGCAATCGCGTCGATGTCGACGCCGTCGGTCTCGACCTCGGCGCCGGGCACCAACTGCCGCACCTGGATCCGGTGCAGCGCCTCGGCCAGCGCGTCGAGCACGCCGCTCCAGTCGGGCGAGAAATCGGCCAGCGCGGCGATCTCGTCGAGCAGCGCCTGGCCCTCGCCCGCCGCCAGCGCGGCCAGCACGGCGCCGACGCGGGTGCGATCGACCGTGCCGAGCATGGTGGCAACGCCGGCGTCGGTCAGCGTCGCGGCCTCGTGCCCCTCGTCCGCGGCGCAAGCGCCGGTGTAGGCGATCGCCTGGTCCAGCAGCGACAGGCCGTCGCGCAGGCTGCCGTCGGCCGACTTCGCGAGCTGGCGGATGGCGCCCGGCTCGGCCGGGATGCCCTCGGCGGCCAGGATCTTCGTCATCTGGCCCTGGATCTGGCCTTCCTCCAGCCGCTTCAGGTTGAACTGGAGGCAGCGCGACAGCACCGTCACCGGCAGCTTCTGCGGGTCGGTGGTGGCGAGCAGGAACTTCACATGCCCCGGCGGCTCCTCCAGCGTCTTCAGCAGCGCGTTGAAGGCCGACTTCGACAGCATGTGCACTTCGTCGATCAGGTAGACCTTCACCCGGCCGCGCGAGGGCATGTACTGGGCGTTGTCGATCACCTCGCGGACGTCGTCCACGCCGGTGTTGGAGGCCGCGTCGATCTCCAGCAGGTCGATGAACCTGCCGGCGTCGATGTCGCGGCAGGCGTTGCACTCGCCGCAGGGCTCGGCCGAGGTCCCGCGCTCGCAGTTCAGCGACTTGGCGAAGATGCGGGCGATGGTGGTCTTGCCCACCCCGCGGGTGCCGGTGAACAGGAAGGCGTGGTGGACCCGGCCGGTGTCGAGGGCGTTGCTGAGCGCGCGGACCACGTGCTCCTGCCCGACGAGTTCGGCGAAACGCCGGGGGCGCCACTTGCGGGCGAGGACGAGATAGGACATCCCGCCATTCTGCCACGCGCACCGCCCCGACCGGACCCGCCGCGGGCCGTCCTTGTCCGACCCGGGGCGGCCCGGTAGAATGCGCGGTCCCGAGGGGCGGCCGGACGCCGCACCGAAGGCATCTCCGGAGAGGTGTCCGAGTGGTTGAAGGAGCACGCCTGGAAAGTGTGTAAGCGTCTAAACCGCGCTTCGGGGGTTCGAATCCCCCTCTCTCCGCCAGCATTGCATAAGCCCCTGTTTCTGCAGGGGCTTTTTTGTTGGCGGAGAAATCGCGGGCATGGCACAAGCCATGGCACATTCCGATGGCTTTTCCGCACTACCTCACACAGTCGGCTTCTGGCCTCTACGTCTTCCGCATGCGCGTCCCTGCCGATCTGCGGGGCATCGTTGGTCGCGATTTCATCAAGCGGGGCTTGGGCCACAACCTGCTGAGCGCGCGCCTGGCCGCGCTCGACTTGTCGGGCCGCTATGCTGCGGCTTTCGATGTCATCCGGGGGCGTGGCTTGGAGAAGAAGATAAACGTGGCCGAGGTGCTGGCCAACATCGCCGAGAACGGCAAACGGGACTACACGATCATCCGGCCTGACGGGCTCCGCATTGAAGCCCGCGATCCCGCCGACCACGCCCGAGCCATGGAGGCGCTGGAAGCTATCGGCCGCTTCGACATGGCGGCGCGACCCGTGGCCCCGCCAACCGCTCCTGCCTCCGTAGTCGCCGAGGCCATTACCTTGGGCAAGGCGCGCGACGCCTGGCTCAAGAGCCTGGCGGCCACCACCGACCCCAAGACGCTGGCCATCAAGGGCACGGCCATAAACGGGCTGGTGGATTTCATGGGCGCCAATTGCCTGGTGCATACCATCGGCCGGCCCGACCTTGCGCGCTTCTACCAACACCTGCGGGATCGCGGGAACAGCACGCCGGCCATCTACAACAAGCAATCGTATTTGGGCGGCAAGGGCAGCTTCTTCGATTGGGCGATCAACTCCGGCCACTACCCTGCCGGAGACAACCCGGCCAAGGGCCACGTTCGCTATACGGAGAAGGAGAAGCGCCAGCGCAAGAAGCACGGGTTCAAAGCCTTCGACCTCGAACAAGTGCGCGTGCTCTACGCCCCCGAGCATTTTTCCCGCCTGTCCCCTGGTGCCCGCTGGGCTGCCCTGCTGGGCCTCTACACCGGCGCTCGCGCCAGCGAAGTCGGGCAACTCCACACCGTGGACGTGAGCGAGGTGGACAGCGTGCCCGCCATCCGGATCAACGACGAAGGCGAAGGCCAGAAGCTGAAAACCGAGGTGTCCAACCGGGTCGTTCCCATCCACCCCGATCTGGTTTCCCTGGGGTTCCTGGACTATGTGGACGGCCTGCGGACCAGCGGCGACTGGCGGCTTTTCCCGCAGGCCTCAAATACCGCGAAGAACGGCGCGGGGAATTGGATCAGTAAGGCGTTCAGCTACTACCTAGGCAACCTGTCCGAGGGCTGGCCGCATGCCAAGCGCGGCTTCCACAGCTTGCGCAAAACCGTCATCCAGCAAATGCAGGCTGCAGGCGTGGCGTCCGAAATGCGGGCACAGATCGTTGGCCACGAACTGGACGACGAACACCACGCGACTTACAGCCGAGACTTCAACGCCGCCGAAAAGCTCCACGGCGCTGGCAAATCCCCCGGCTTGTCCGTGCTCGCCTACGGGCTGGACTTGGATGCCCTGCGCCCATTGCTGACTGAACAGGTCAAGCGACGGATGCCAAGGCGCAAATAGCAGATCAAGCGCGGGCACTTCCGGCCGTGCGCGCGGCTTCACGCGCTTCCAGATGTTCAATCCCCTTCTGGCGCAGCGCTTCCCGCTTGTTCGGTTCTTTCGCCAGGTGTTCGGCCATCACCAGCAAGGCGCCGACAAGTTCCGCCGGATCCCACTCGTCCACCCCGGCGGCGATGGTAAGGCCACCCAAGATAATTTTCCGGTGGGCATCCGCACTGCGGAACAATGCGGCGCGCTCTTTCGCTTTCGCCTTGGCGGCCTCACGTTGCTGCTTGCGTTGCTCGGCGCGTTCGGCAAGAAGCAATTTGGCTTGCTCCTTTGCCATCACTGTCATCATGCGCTCGATCTTCTCGCGCTGCGCTGTTGCGTTAATCGCCATGTCATTGCTCGTTGCTTACCTACAACGATCCAACCATGCACGTGGGAAGAGTCAAGACCCCAACTTGACTAAGGCGCGAAGCGCATGAGGCGAAGCCTACAACCGTCGGCGAGCGCAGCGAGCCGAACCGCCGGACGGCGAAGCCGGCCGATGCTTTTGCAGTTAGCTTTTTGCTGCATTTGACAGCGCAGACGTGCATGGCACCTTGAGTATGGGGGGCACGCGAGCGACAGCGAGCGCCCCGGTTCTAGCGCGGTTTGATGAGGGTGCGAAAGCGCCCGAAGAGAACAGCAATAGCGCACTTAGAGTAATCCCTTCGGGATTACGTGCGGTCAGGGGCTTCGCCCCCGACACCCCGGCGCGCTTCGCACGCCTGTCCCCCATTGCTCGCCCCCCAGGGGGCTGCGCTCGGAGGCATGTTGGCGATTTACCACCTCACCGTGAAGGCATATTCTCGCAAGGATGGTCACTCATCCACGGCGGGCGCTGCCTATCGCGCTGGGGTGTGCATTGAAGACGCCTTGACCGGAGAAGTTCATGACTACACGCGCCGGCACGGCGTGGCCTTCTCCGCCCTCTGCCTCCCTGGCGACCAGACCGCAGATCGGGCCGAGTTCTGGAACCGAGTGGAAGCGCACCACAAGCGCGGCGACGCCATCACCTGCCGGGAGGTGGTGGTGGCCTTGCCCGCTGAACTCGATGGCAATGCCCGCCAGGATCTGGCGCTTGCGTTCGCGAAGCGCTTGGCCGACACCTACGGCGTGGCAGCAGACCTAGCTATCCACGAGCCCAGCAAAGGCGGCGACGCACGCAACCACCACGCGCACATCCTATTAAGCGCCTGCGGCGTTTCCCGAGATGGCACGCTGGGAAAAAAAACGGAGGCCTTGGACCCTATTGCTTGCAAGCGTGCCAAGCGTCCAACACTTGCCGACACGCAGCGGGAACATTGGGCGGGTTTGATGAACGCCGCCCTGGCTCGAGCCGGTCTAGCCGAGCGCGTGGACCATCGCCGGCTGGACGAGCAGAAAGACGAAGCATTGGAACGCGGCGATTTCGGCACGGTGGCCCAACTGGACCGTGCGCCGACACGGCACGAAGGCAAAGCAGTCACCCAAGCCCGCCGCCGCGGCGAGCGGCTGCCGAGGGCAAAACGGAACGACAGACTAAAGAAAGCGGGCGAGTGCCGCTTCAACAAACACACCCGCAGGTTTGAAGACCTCAAGGCTAAGGCAGCCGCGGACGGCCGCTTGCAGCTGGTGGATGAGCAAGCCCTACACGCGCGCGCCTTGCTGGAGCGACGCGAGGAAGGCACCCAGCGGTTGCGAACTGCGGCTATGGCCCATGTCGCCCCTAACACCCCCACGCCAAAGGCCGCCATCCAGGCGCGTGCGAACAAGTCGCACAAGGCCGGGGCGTCCAGGCCCCGACAAGCCCCCGTTGGGGGCAGTCAGCAGGGAAAGGTGTCGGCCGCCGTTGAGCGGGTGGCGAGAAGTAGAGACCGGGTCCAGGTGGAGAGCGTAGTTATGCAAGAGGCAGCAAAGCAGCTTGAGGCGCTAATTGAAGAAATGCTGGCCCGCGCCAGGCGAGCCCTCCAGCAGCCGGAAGCAACCCCATGGCAGCGTGCCACCGCCCGGGGTCTGCTCGAAACCCACGACGCAGCACGCCAGGCGCGCGAGGCGTGGCGCCGAACAGTCGAGCAGCGCAAGCACGCGGGGGAAACGGTTCGCCGGGCCCGTGCGGACCGGGGCCACCACGGGCCGCCGGCAGACGACGCTTTCAGCCGAATGCGCAGAGCTCTGGGCCGCCCCACCGCGCACGACCGCAAGGCGTTGGACGCCGCTGAAGCCGTGAAGCGGGCGAAGGCTGCCGAAGCGAAGGCCAAGGAAGATCGCGACGCAGCAAGCCGGCAGCGTCAGCAAGCAGAAGCCAGCGCCGAGAAGGCACGCGCGCAGTTCGCTGAAGCGTTCGGCCTGCCAGTGCCTCGCTTCGAGGCGAAGCCCCAACAGGAGCCCGAACACGTAGCTCCGCACCAACCAGTTCCGTCACCAAGTCCGGAACTAGGGCAGGCACCAGAGCCACCGCGCCGCTTGCGCCGGCGGCTCTAGGATTTCCCGACCAGGGCCACCAGACGCTCGACGGCTTTAGCGCGGTCATCGGGCGTCATCTGGGCCAGGGCCAGAACGGCGATCGCCGTGTCCTCATCGGCTGCGACGAGGTAGGCCATCGGCACGCCCAGCGCCTCGGCCAGCTTCCCCAATCCGTCCAGATCAATGCCGCGTGTCTCGTTCTCGTATCGGTTTACCCGATTGGCGGCCACGTGCTTTTCAAGCCCCATAAGCAACCCTAGCGCCCGCTGGCTCGGCACGCCGCGCAATTCCCGCGCCTGTTTCAGGCGGGCCGCAAAGAGGCTGCGAGGGGACGGTGGGACCTTGGGCACATGAACGGCCGGATAAGACAGTGACCCAGAGCATGACGACAAGGCTCCCTTTGAGGTAGTTTCTACCTTAAAGGTAGCACCTTCGCTGCCATCTTGGGGGATCAATGAAACTCAGCCGTCTCGTCCTGATTACCGCCGTCACTGTCGTGGGCCTGTCCGCCTGCGGCAGCAACCAGCCTTCCGAGCGAGAGGCAAAGGCCGCGATAGCCGCGACCTTTACTCAAGCGTCCAATGGCGCCATGGAGGTCAAGGACTTCCAGGACTTCAAGCTCAACGGGTGCCGCGACGCAGAGCCGGCCGATGGCGTCATCTGCGACCTGGGTGGGGCCGTTGTCGTGAGTTACGGGGGCACGGAACAGGTTCGCCCGTTCGTTGCACCGGTCCGCTTCAGCAAAGCTTCCGGCATTTGGACCGCGAACAAGCCCTGACCCTGACCCTATGAACTCTTACGCAAACGTGGGTTGCGCCTCCGTCATCCTCGGGGGCGCTGGGGTTGTCTTCATCGGCGGTGGCTTCGAGGCCATCCAGAACGGGGCTCCATTGGGATGGCTGGGCGTGTTGGGTGGCCTGGGCCTATGGCTGCTGCTGGCCTTCCTTTACTGGGTCACTTGGCGGGCCAACCGCCGACGCGCCTGGCTTGCGCGTCAGCCCTACTCGCACTTCGCCGAACAAGGATTGAAGCGCGGTGGCTTCTGGCGTGGCTTCCTGTGGACCTGGGCAGCGGTCATCTCCATTCATGCGCTGGTGTTCCTCGTCAGTGGGTTTGCCGGACTGCTGCCCCACCCCGAACAGGTGCGCGCGTTGATGGCCCTGGCCGGGTTGGCGCTGGTGCCTGCGCATGTGGTGTTGCCCGTCCTGGGCGGCGCCGTCTACAGCCTCATGCGCTCGACTTCGGTCCGCTGACGCCATGCGGTCACGGGGAGGGGGTGGAGGGGGTGTATCAACCCATGAGACGCGTATGGTAAAAATGCGTTAGCGGCCTGGCCCGTCCATTGTGGACAGGCTGGGCCATTGCACGGATGAGAGGCCATGACAGGTGCCAACAAAAAGCCTGCCGCTGCCCGCCGTGCCCCAGCCATGAGCAAGGGGCATTCGCAGGCGCCCCGGCTGATTAAGAACGAACGCGAGCTCGTGGCGCTGTGTTTGGCGCTGCTAGGGCCGCGCCCAACCCTATCGCCACCCGAACGGGCGCTCACCAAGGGCGTGCGTCCCTTGGCCGAACCGGCCCTGGTGAAGCGAGCGCGGGACTACATTCGCAAAGGGGCAGACCCCCTCGGTGGGGTTTTCTTGCGCCTTCGCACCCCTGCGGTTCGTCGCGACATGGGAGCGGTCTACACCCCGGACCCCATTATCCAGTCCATGCTCAATTGGTCCGCAGACCAAGGCGCACCGGAGCGGGTGGTTGACCCTGGAGCGGGCTCGGGCCGCTACTTGCTGGCGGCGGCCGAGCGCTTCCCCAATGCCAAGTTGGTGGGCGTGGAGCTGGACCCCCTCGCCGCCCTCATGCTCCGGGCCAACATTGCTGCCCGCGGGCTGACGGCGCGCGCCACGGTGGTGGTCGAGGACTTCCGCCTGGCGGAGCTGCCCTCGGTGAAGGGCAGGACGCTCTACCTCGGAAATCCGCCTTACGTGCGCCATCACGACATAGGCGACGAATGGAAGCAGTGGTTTGCCGTGTCCGCCAAAGCGTATGGGGTCAAGGCCAGCAAGCTGGCCGGCCTCCACATCCACTTCTTCCTGCGTGCGCTTCAGCTGGCCAAGCCTGGAGACGTGGGCACGTTCATCACGTCAGCCGAGTGGCTGGACGTGAACTACGGCGCCACGCTCCGGCGCCTGCTGGCCGAGCGCCTGGGCGGCGTGGCTGTCCACGTGCTGGACGCGCGTGCGCGCCCGTTCGAAGACGCCGCCACCACCGCCGCCATCACCTGTTTCAAGGTGGGGGAGCACTCCGACGGCTTGCGCGTCCGCTCGGTGGAAAGCCTGGAAGCCCTCAACGGCTTGAGCAAAGGCGATGTGGTGCCGTGGGAGCGCGTCCAGAGCGCGGCTCGCTGGTCACCGCTTTTCCGTCCGGCTCGCCCCATTCCGGAAGGCTACGTAGAGTTGGGCGAGCTATGCCGGGTTCATCGCGGGCAGGTGACAGGCGGAAACCGTTTCTGGATTGCGGGTAAGCACGCCGCTGCCCTCCCGGATAGTGTGTTGGTGCCCACCATCACTAAGGCGCGTGATTTGCTTTCGGCTGGCGACCAGTTGAGTAATTCGGAAGCGCTGCGACGCGTGATCGACATCCCTGCAGATCTGGATGCGCTTGACGACGAGGCCAAGCAGGCCGTGGAACGCTTCCTAAAGTGGGCTAAGGCCGAGGGCGCGGATGGTTCTTACATCGCGCAGCATCGTCGGGCTTGGTGGTCAGTCGGCCTCAAGGCCCCGGCTCCCATCCTTTCCACCTATATGGCCCGTAGGGCCCCGGCCTTCGTCCGTAATCTATGCGGTGCTCGGCACATTAACGTGGCCCACGGTCTTTACCCTCGCCAAGACCTGCCCCAGTCGACCTTAGACAACTTGGCGGCATGGCTTCGCACCAACGTCGTTACCGACGACGGCCGAACCTATGCCGGCGGATTGACTAAGTTCGAACCTAAGGAATTGGAGCGCGTGCTGGTGCCAAGCCTTGAAACGCTGTCGGCCTGATCACTCGGAGATTTAAGAGGTGAGGGAATACCACAAGGAACAGGCAGCACGCGCGAAAGAAATTTACATCGAATCGCGCACACCTTCCAACGATCTGGCTGACTGGAAGAGCGCCCTGCGCGATTCAAGGCGATCCATCAAGCGGTCTCTCAGGGCTTCGGATTTTCTCAGGAATGTGGAGGCAGCAGTTCTTGCTGACAGCGAGCACACGCGGGTTTTTCGTTACGTGTTGGCGCCGCCCTTGAGTAAGGACCAGTTTGCACTTTGCTATCCAATTCCGAAAAGCCTCGCTAGAAAAAGAAAAGAGAAGAAGCAGGCGGTGGCGAGCGCGTTTGCGCAGGCCATGCGCGAGCGACGAGTTCAATCGCTCACCCCTTGGTTGGCGGCCGGGCGCGAACCTTCTCACTGGGAACTGCGTCGTTTCTTCTGGTCTATTGGTCCATTGCTGGCCCAGCAGCAGTTCGCTACGACCCAGCGCAACCGGCTGGCGAGGATCCAGGAAAGCCAGATAACGGAAATCCTCGACGCGAACGGTTGGGTTCGATTGCCGTCGTCGCTATTGGACACCAAGGCTGCGTTGCCCCACCGGCGCTACATGCATAAGACCCGTTTCGCGACGTCCACAACCGCTCCGCAGGAAGTGGATGTTGCGTTGGGGTTGCCAAACACGGTAGTGCTGGCCATCGAGTGTAAGGTGTCAAATGACGCGACTAACTCGGTCAAGCGCGTGAACGACGTGCTGAAGAAGGCACACGCCTGGAAGGATCATTGGGGCAGTTTCGTAAAGACTGCTGCCGTGCTTCAGGGGGTCATAGCTGGCAAGGATGTCGAGCGTCTACTGGACGCTGGGGTGGAGGTATTCTGGTCGCACGACCTTGCCAGATTCGAGCGCTGGCTGTCCGAAAACGCCTGAACCTGCTGCGCACCATGCGCAAAAAGACATCGCCCCGGTCACCTTGACGGATGCCCGGGGCGAGCTACTTTGAAGGGAAGGCCCCTGGGCGAGTGAAACCCAGAGGCGAGCTAAGGTAGGTATCAGCTACCGAGCCCAGGCGGCGGCCCCACAGGGTCAGCCTAACAAGCCCGGCTTCGACCGCAACCCCTTTCCTCGTCTCTTCTTCGCTATCGATCCGGAAGGCCTGCGCGACTGTGCTAGGCGGGACAGGCTCGATGCCTGTAAACGGTTCTCACGGTCAACCCCTTGGACGGGTGAGCGCGCGGCAACTGGGGACTGGGGGCCTAACGGTGTAGGACACCCCCGCAACCTGGGCGCATGTGGAGACATGCGCGAACGCTGGCTAGGCCGCAGCCCGATAGAGACGCCTACAGCAGACCGTGGGCGGCGTGGACCGGGGGCAGCAGCGGCGACGCTGTGAACCACGCTAGGCCGTTACGGGGTCGCTCCCCGTCGGCACACCCGCAGCCACAAGGCACTCCAAGCGCGGGCCGCCAATCTCCTTTTCGACACTCGCGAGGGTGGGGGCACCTGTGCCCGCGTCCCGGAAAATCGGTCCGGTTTTTCCTGTTAGGGAAAAGCGTATCGGTGAGCAGGAAGGCCGAGTGCGAGCCCGCCGCAGGCGGGGCGAACTCGGCGGCGGGGGGCTCGGGGGGCGCGCCGTGGCGCCCCCCGCGAAGGTCAGGGCCGCCCGGAAGGAAAGCGGCCGAGAGCGGCAAGAACGGCCCACCGGCCGCCAGCAGACGCCACACCAGGGCGACGTGTCGGGACAAGCGCGCGGCCCTCGCCGCTGGGAAGGCTGCGCCTGGGTTTCACCCACGCCTCCATTCCTACCTGTGCCCGCGTCCCCGGAAAACCGGTCCCACAGCAAGAGCAAGAGCGCGGCCGGCTTCGCCGCCCGCCCAGCTCGCTCCCGCTCGCCTCCCTCCGGGAGGGTTCGGCCCGTGGCGGTGCCTCCCGGCACCGCGGGGGCTTGCCAACCGCGCGTGGGGTGGTAACAACTGGTGATGGACAAAGCTACTCAACGCGCGGCGGAACGCGCCGCTAACAAGCTGCTGAAAGCTGCAGGCTATGGCCCCAGCGGCAATAGCTTGCGCCAGGTTATGACCAAGAGACGGAAGAAGGCTCATGCCGCACACCAAGGCAAAAAGACCAGGAAAATGCGTGGCAGCCCGGTGCGCTAAAAAAAATTTCACCAGTTGTTAGTTTAAAGGCTTGCGCGCCGACGGCAGACATGACAAAACATAGGTGTCGGTGGTTTCCTCGCGCAAGCGAGGGTGTCCCCAAGTTCACCGCCCTCTGGGTGGCTTAGAAAGAAGCGTTGTTAGTTCACCGCCATACTGGCGGCTTAGAAAAACCGTAACACCCACCGACCCTCAAGACCCCCGCTCAGGCGGGGGTTTTGCTTTGTGAGACTTGGCGTTTCTTCGTCGCCCGCGACTTCAGGCGCCGGGTCAGCCCTTGCTTGATAGCGTGGACGCGGAACTGGTCGCCCATGCCGTCACCGTAGCCATTGGCCTTAGAGTTGAGCCCTATAGGCAGCAGTGGTTGCCCAAATGGCAGCACTTGGGGCTGGTCGTTCCCCGCCTCAGCCGGATACAATGACGAGGGCACAACACAGGGCACAGCCCTAGTTTGTGAATGCCTCGCGGTTCAAGGGGTTGGGTCGGACTCAACTGGATCCCCCTCTCTCCGCCAGATCTTCCAAGCCCCTGATTCGTCAGGGGTTTTTTCTAGTCAGGAAGATCTGGATGCAGGACACAAATCGGGACACATCTCCCGATGCGCATCCCCCATCATCTCGTGCGTTCCCCCACCGGCGTCTGGTCGTTCCGGCAGCGTGTGCCCGCTGACCTGCAGGCGAAGCTCGGCCGTCGGATCTTCAAGAAGACTCTCCGCACCGCGGAACTGGCGGAGGCGCAATTGCGCGCACTCATGCTGGCCTCCCGCTATGCTCAAGCCTTCACCGTGTTGAGGGAGCAACGCGTGGACAAGCTGAGCAAGAAGGACGCGGACGCGCTCATCACCAAGCTCACAGGGGCCAACGACCTCCGCGACCTGACCCTCCACCGCACCCGCTCGCCGGACGGCACCGTCAGCGAGCGCTGGCAGATCGACAACGAGCTCGACCTGCGGATGTTCCAGTCGATGCAGCGCCCGTCCCGCGACCCGCTGATGGACGCGCTCAACGCGCCCGACCCGCCGCCGCAGGTTCGTCCTGAAACCCCTACGGTCACGGTCATCAAACTGGACGATGCCCGCGACGGCTGGCTGGCGAGCCTGAAGGGCAGCAGCCTGCCGAAAACCTGGACCATCAAGAAGACCGCCATCGAAGCGCTGGTCGCGTTCCTGGGTTCCAAGAAGAAGGTCCATACCATCCACCGCACCGACCTAGCCCGCTGGTATCAGCACATGCGAGACGCTGGTGCAGCAAATTCCACACTGACCAACAAGCAGAGCTACATCGGCGGCAAGGGCGGATTTTTCGAATGGGCAATGGCCTCGGGTTACTACCCCGTCAGCGACAACCCCGCCGCAGGGCACGTCAGCTACTCCTCGCGCGAGAAGCGCGCTCGGCGGAAGTTTGGGTTCAAGCCCTACGACGCACACCAGGTCCAGGCGCTGTTCGAGCCAGCCGCCTTCGAGACGTTGCCGCCTAACGCGCGCTGGGCCGCGCTGATCGGCCTCTACACGGGCGCCCGCGCGTCGGAGGTCGGGCAACTGCTGACCGCTGACATCTTTGAAGAGGATGGCGTCCCTTGCATTCGGATTTCCGACGAGGGCGAACATCAGAAGGTGAAGACCGACGTGAGCCTACGCACCATCCCAATTCACCCGGATCTTCTCGCATTGGGCTTTCTGGATTGGGTCGACCGCACTCGCAAGGCCGGCCACGAGCGGCTATTCCCGGCGGCGAAGGCCGACGCGAAGAACGGTCAAGGCAACTGGATCTCCAAGGCGTTCAGCCGACACCTCGATGCCGTGGGCAAGCACTGGCCCAAGGGCAAGCGCGGCTTCCACTCCCTCCGCAAGACGGTCATCCAAAACCTTCAGGGCGCAGGGGTGGTTTCCGAACTTCGGGCTCAACTCGTCGGCCACGAGTTGGACGATGAGCATCATGCGACCTACAGCCGCCCGTTCACCACTCGGGAGAAGCTGGACGGAATTGGTGGATTTTCGCCTGGGCTATCGGCGCTGGCGTTCGCGCTGAAGTTAGACACTCTGCGACCATGACCTGAGACGAATCATGTAGCCGCCCGGGAGGTGAGTTCTCTACCCTCGACAGACCAAGGAGAACTCATGAAGAA